>JAFEDX010000201.1 GCA_018241365.1 Pseudomonadota bacterium | reverse complement strand
TCGGACAGCGGCTGCAGGTGCCGGAACACCAGCACGCGCGCCGCGTCACCGGCCGAAAACTCGATCTGTGGAATCGATGCCGCGCCTTCCAGCGCATTCAGCAGCGCGCCCAACGCATCCAGCTTTACGCCCAACGCCGGATCGAGTGTCTCGCAGCGCGATAGGTCGGCCACGAAACGCGGATCGCGCTCGCGAAAACCCACCAGGGTCTTGCCCTTCTTCGGCACGTGCTTCACCGACAGGCGCGCGCGCCGGCGGTAACCCCACACTTCCGCGGTCAGCGGCGCCAGCCAGCGCGCGGGTTCGACGTGGCCGATGCGCGCGAAGTTCTGTGCGAGCACATTCTGCTTGGCGGCGACCTGTGCGGCGGGCGCGAAGTGCTGCAGCACGCAGCCCCCGCATACCCCGAAGTGCGGACAACGCGGCACGACCCGGTCCGGCGATGCAACCAGGATTTCCCCGGCCTGCGCCTCATCGAAATTCCGGTGCCGGTGCACCAGCTTCGCGCGCACGCGTTCGCCCGGCAGGGCATCAGCCACGAATACGGTCTTGCCTTCGATGCGCGCCACCCCGCGCCCGTCGTGCGACAGGTCCTCGATGGTGGCTTCAAAGCTGGTCTCGCGCAGCGGTATCTTCATCCGCGCATCTTGCCAGACGCATCAAGCCTGCCGGCGCTGGAAAGCCGGTGCGATCCCGCGTCGGGACCGCACCACGCATTCACTTCTGCCGCCAAGTCCCGGATGCGTCCTGATAGAACCAACCAGCGTGCGCGCGATCGATCCATTGCCTGGCGAACGCTTCACGCATCCGCGTGGCCCATTCGGGGTGTCCGTTCGCCACCGCGATCTGCTTGTACAACTCGGCGCGGTCGGCGTTCTCTGCGGCGACCGCCTGTTGTGCCGACGCGCGCTCCGGCAGCGCGATCTTTGCCGCGTCGCGGATCGCGACATCACCGTTGTGGGTGTATCCGATCGCCCCCGAGTCCAGCAGGCCCTGCAGTGTCGACTGGAACCGCGTGCGCATGCGCGCTTCGATCGCTTCGATTTGCGGGGTGTGTATGGTGAGGTCAGGTTGCGACTCGGCTGCACTCGCCGCGGGCACCAATGCATCAAGGATCCGCATCGCCAGCGGTTCACCGCGATGATCGGCCGCGGCTCCGGAGGCCGCAGGCTGCGTCGGGGACGACGACGGCGGCGCGCTGGAAGGCGCCGCAACACCCGGTCCCATGATGTTGCTGATCACCTTGTCGGCCGCCTGTTGCGCGGCTGCGGCTGGGAAGTACACGTTGATGGTCACGCAGCCGGCCAGCAACGCGCAGGCGGCGAGGAAAACAGGTTTGCGCATCACGTATCTCCGAAGGTTGGCCGCGATCGTGCGATGGGCGGCGAGTGTACACGGCGGCACGTATCCCTCTAGTTAATGACCGGGCCGCTGCCTTCCGTCGCCGCTTTCAGGCGATTCACCAACGTCGCCCAATCCACCGCGTGCTGGTGGCCGATCACCGTGATGCGCGGCAAGCCGCTGCCTTCCACGATGGTGTAACCACCGCTGTCCGGGTCGGGATCGGGGTTGATGCCGCCCATCGCGCAAACGCCGTCGGCAAGCACGCAACTCAGGCCGATGCGCGCGTAGCCGAAGGTCTTGAACAGGCGCAGCGCCATGCCTTGCAGGCCTCCGGCAATGCCGCCGCCGCCCACTTCGGTGAGGCTCTTGATGGCGTGCTGGCTGATCCGGCCGCCGCCGCCCGCAGTCAAGTCGGCCTTGAAAGCCACCGGCTTCCAGCCGACCAGTTGCAGGCCATGCACGCTGCCGTCCATGCGCCCGGTGATCTGGCCGAAGTCGAACACGCTGGTGATCTGTCCGAGGTCGAGTTGCTGCAGGTCGATGTCGGCGGCCAGTTCGGGCGTGGCACCAAACGGATGCCGCAGGCCGAGATGGGTGACGCTGACCGAGCCGCCAAACATGTTCAGCGACAAGCCGCCGCCAAACACGAGGTCGTCGCCGTGGTAAGTCAGGTCGGGCACCGCGCCACCCAGCTTGCCGCCGAACGCGGGCCAACCGAATGCCTTGCACAACTCCGGCACGTCCACGTCGGTGACCGCGAATGACGCCGACAACCGCTGCGCCTTGTCCGCATCCGGCCGCCATGCCAGCCTGTCGAGCAGGAACGCACCACCGAGCACGGGCACGCTGACCGGCTTGTCCAGCACCAGCGTCCCGCCCTGGTCTTCCAGCGCCAGGGTCGCCGGTCCCAATACGACCCGATACAGGGCCAGCGCATTCCACGCCAGCGTGGTCGCGGGACGCGAAGTGCGCGCGCGCCAATCGACATTGCCATTCAGGCCGGCCACCTCGATGCCGCCGCCGCGGCTGTCGATGGCGACATTCGTGGCCGCGAGCTGGAAAGCCTTGAGGCCACCCGCGGACAGGTCGAGCGAGCCATTGACATTGCCGGTCATGTCGAGTTGTTTGAAGCCCGTCAGGCCCTGCACCAGGGTGGTGCCGTAACGCGTGTAGGCCGCGGGGAAGCTTGCCGCAAACCGCGAAAGGGTCAGTTTGTCGAGGTTGCCCTTGCGGTCGAAACCTAGGCTGCCGGCCAACTGCAATGCATCGCCGTCATTGAAATCCAGCTTGTCGATGGCGATGCCGGCAAGGCCGAGCGTTGCGGCCACGTGCAGGTTGACGGGGTGCGCGGGCAACTGTGCATACAACGGCCCCAATAGCAGCTGGCCGCCCTGCAGGTCGCCGTCGAACATGATGCCCGAGGCCAGTCCGTTTTCGACGCGGAAACTGCCGCTGGCCGCCAGTTTCTGTGCCGCGATGTTGCCCGCCTTGCTGTCCAGTTCGACGTCCGCCACGTCGACGCGACCCGAAACCCGGCTGCCACCGGGCGCAAGATCGAGCGCGACGCTGCCGGCGACGCTGCCACCGTTGAGGCGCCCGTCGGGCCAGGCCGCGGCGAGCACCCCGCGCAGCCACGCCAGCGGCAGCGCCGTCAGTGTCATCTGCACGTGCGTGGTCTGGTCCAGCGGCAGCAATCCCTGCAGACGGGTCTTGCCCTGCTGGACATCCACTTCCAGCGTGCCGCCGTCGGGGTCATACAGGATGTCGAGGTCGGCATCCGCCAGCGCGCTGCCCGGCGCGCGCTTCGTCTCGATCTTGCCGACGAAGCGCCAGGTGTTGCCGCCGGCCTTCTGCGGTTCGCCCCGCAAGGCCAGCGCCACGTCGCGCCAGCCCAGCGACGGCACCGACACGCTGGCGGCATCGAGCCGCGCCTGCGGCCGGCCGTCGGAACCCACTGCAATCGTCAGGTGCACTCCGGACAGGCTTATGCCCGGCAGCTCCAGCGTGGCCGCCTGCATGCGCACGGCGGCCTGCGCGCAGGCACACGCGCACAGCAGGCATGCCGCCACGGTGATTCGGTGCCAGCTCGGAAACCGCTGAAGAACCGTCGCGAGCGAAGGCAGATTGCGTGACGCCGGGGCACAGCAAGCGGAGCGCACACGCGAGTACGTGAGCATTGCGAGCACCGCCGGCACGCAAGCTGCCGAGCGCAGCAGGTTATTCGGCGGTTTGCTTGCCACGACCGTCCTTTTCGGGTATCAGTGGTCACGATTGTGCCAGCCCGCATCCGAACGGATGCCAACGGAGGCCATCGGAGGTCTGCCGTGGACAAGGACGCCACCCGCTTTCGGGTTCTTCTGGCCGAGGACGATGCGGTCAGCCGCGAGTTCCTGCGCGAAGCCATCCGCGCCTGTGGCGCCGAAGTCATGGACTGCGCGGATGGCGCGCACGCGTTGGCACTTGCGCGCGCGCAGCTCTGGGATCTGCTGATCCTCGACCACCAGCTGCCGGCCATGACCGGTGATGCGATCCTCGCCGCGCTGCGCGGCGATCACCACGCGGCCTCGCACGCCACGCCGGCCATCGCCACCAGCGCCGCGCCCGATGCCGCCACCGCGAGGCTGTCGCGCGCGGGTTTTGCCGAGGTGCTGGCCAAGCCGATGGATCTCGCGACCCTGCGCGCGGCGCTCCGCCGGCATGGCTGCATCCCGCCTCGCCCACCGCTCGATGATGACGGCGCCTTGCGCGCCTGCGGCTCACCACAGGCCGTGGCGAGACTGCGCCGGTTGTTCGCCGAACAGGAACTGCCCAAGGTCCAGAGCGAATTCGATCGCCTTGCCCAGGATCCGCAGGCCCTGCGCCCGACCCTGCACAAGCTGCGCGCGTCTTGCGGGTTCTGTGGCGCCCAGGCACTGGCACATGCCAGCGCGGCATTGCATCGCGTACTGGCAACGGGCACCGACGACGACAACGCCGTCCAAGCCGCCCTGACTGCCTTTCGCCAGGCCCTCGCGGAAACCCGTGCCGCGCTGCACGCGGAACTCGAAGCCGACGCGTGAGCGTCAGTTGCCGCGCAACGGTCCGGCCAACACCCGCCACGACTGCAGGCCACGCTCGCCGACGTGCGCGCCGATCAGCCTGCGCATCAGGCGGCGCAGCGCCGAGAGATCCTGGCCATCGGGCTCGCGGCCCGCAGCCAGCGCCAGCAGGGCCGAGCCGCGCACGCGCACGCCATCCGGATGATCGCCCGCGGCGACCGCGCCCTGTTCCGGCAGATAGTCGTAGGCCTGTTCCGGATCGATGATCGCGCCGGAATCGGCCGCCGTTTCCAGTTGCAACGCATAACCGATCGCGGCCAGCAGGTCGCGCTCGAAACAGCGCAACGACCACGCCGGCGCGCTGGTGCGGACGAGCCCGTCGAGCAGATCGGCGTACCGGCCGAACAGCCGCGGGTGCGGATCGCCGCGTGCGATCAGACGCACCAGCAATTCATTGACGTACAGCGCCGACATCAGCGCGTCGCCCCGCAGCGCAAACGCCGGGCCTTCGGGTTCCGCTGCCGTCAGTGTCTGCAGTTCACCGCGGCCGCTCCAGCCAAGGCTGAGCGCCTGCAGCGGCTCCAGCAGGGAGCGCGGCAGGCGCGCACGCGCGCCACGCACGCCGCGCGCGACCAGGCCCACCCGCCCGAAATCGCGGGTGAAGGCTTCCAGCAACAGGCTGGTTTCGCGCCAGGCGCGGGCATGCAGGATGAAGGCCGGCTGGGCTTCGACACGCATCGTCCGCGCTACTCGAACCCGAACTGCCTCAGGGCCGCCTCGTCGTCGGACCAGCCGGCGCGCACCCGCACCCACAGCTTCAGGAACACCCGCCGCCCCAGCAAGGTTTCGATCTCGCGCCGGGCAGCGCTGCCGATGGCCTTGGCGCGACGCCCGCCGGCGCCGATCACGATGGCCTTCTGGCCCTCGCGTTCCACCCACACCACCGCGGCGATCTCGGTGAGGCCATCGGCCCGGTCCTCGAAGCGTTCGACCTCGACCGTGGTGGCATACGGCAACTCCTCGCCCAACTGGCGCATCAACTGCTCGCGCACCAGCTCGGCGACCAGGAAGCGCTCGCTGCGGTCGGTGTAACTCTCCGCGTCGTAGCGCGCTTCACCCTCGGGCAGGCGCGCGAGGATCGCACGCTCGAGTTCGGCGAGCCCGATGCGCCGCTGCGCGCTGAGCATGAACACTTCGTCCCAGGCGTGCCCGCGCACCAACGTTTCGACGAACGGCAGCAGTTTTTCCTTGGCCGCGACCCGATCGACCTTGTTGACCGCCAGCAGGCGCGGGATATCGCGCTCGGCCAACGCGGCATACACCGCGGCGTCCTCGTCGTCCCAGCGCTCCGCGGCCACCACCTGCACCGCGACATCCGCATCGGCGATGGCCGCGTGCACCGCGCGGTTCAGGCTGCGGTTGATGGCGCGTTTCGCCTCGCGGTGCAGGCCCGGCGTGTCGAGATAGACGATCTGCCCGCCGGGCTTGTTGGCGATGCCGAGGATGCGCTGGCGCGTGGTGTGCGCGCGCGGCGTCACGATGGACAGGTGCGCATCCACCAGCGCGTTCAGCAACGTGGACTTGCCGACATTCGGGCGCCCGACGATCGCGACATTGCCGCAGCGGAAGGGTTGGTTCATGCGTGTTCGCCGCCGGCAAGAAAACCCAGCATGGCTTCAGCGGCCTGCTGTTCGGCCGCACGCCGGCTGCTGCCGCTGCCCTCGAAGCGCGCCGCACGCGGCAGTGCCAGCACGCACACCACGTCGAACCGGCGCGCATGTTCCTCGCCGTGTTCGGCCAGCAGTTCATAATGCGGCAACGGCAACCCGTGCCCCTGCAGCCATTCCTGCAACAGGGTTTTCGGATCCTTCTGCGCCGGTCCGACCGACGCCAGCGGAGCGGCGAAAACACCCCGCAACCAGGCACGGCACGTTTCGAAGCCGGCATCGCGATGGACCGCCGCGACCACCGCCTCGAAGGCATCGGCAAGGATGGAATCACGCCGGAAACCGCCGCTCTTCAGTTCGCCGGAACCCAGTTTCAGCGCTTCGCCGAGCTGCAGTTCGCGTGCCCGTTCGGCCAACGCCGGTTCGCTCACCAGTTGGGCGCGCAAGCGTGAAAGCTCACCTTCACTGGCGCGCGGACGCGCATCGAACAGCATTTCGGCGACCACCAGGTTGACCAGCGCGTCGCCGAGGAACTCCAGCCGCTCGTTGTTGGGGCGCCCGGCGCTGCGATGGGTCAACGCGAGCCCGAGCAGGGACTCGTCGTTGAATCGATAGCCGAGCTTCACGTCACTCCTGGACCTGCACCGCCAGCGGCACGGACTTCTCGAAATGCACCAGGAAATCGATGTTGTAGATCCATGGGATCTTCTTGTCGTACTTCACCTGCAGCACCGACCCGCCCTTCGCGTTGTTCACGATGTGGACGGCGCCGCCATTGAGCGTGTTGTCGTCCACATACTGGAAGCTGCCCTTGAAGCCGAGGTCGGAGCGGATCTCCTCGGGCGACTTGCTGGCAAGGTTGGGTTCGCTGGCGACCTGGTTCATGGCTTTCACCACGCCCAGGTACTCGATGTAAGCCGGCACCAGCTTCATCGCGGTGTACCCGAAGAATGCCACCACGACCAGGATGATCACGAACCCGATCAGGGTGATGCCCGATTGACGTTTCATGGAGCCGCCCCCTTCAACTGCAATGGGAATTGCCAGCCTTCGCCCGCGCCGCAACGATGCGCCCCGCGGACCCCCGCAGGACGCCTAGAGCTTAATGCAACAAGGAGCCAGTGCGGCACGCAGCCATCGCAATTCCGTGATCCGCGTCGTGCTGCGCGAAAGTCAGTGCAGCACGCTGCCGATGCGATGCCAGTCGGCGAGGCTGAACCAGATGAAGAAGGCCTTGCCGGCGAGGTTGCCCTCGGGCACGAAGCCCCAGAAGCGGCTGTCCTCGCTGTCATCGCGGTTGTCGCCCATCGCGAAGTAGTGCCCGGCCGGGACCGTCCACTGGCAGCCGCCACCCGGCAACATCACGCCCCCCGAGCCGATGCAGCCGTATTGCTCGGTGTAGCCGAACTGCAGGATCTGGTGCTTGACGGCACCCAGGTCCTCCTCGTGCAGCGTCACCGGCGCCATCACCGGGTTTTCCCGCATCTGCACGCTGACCTTGTCGGTGCCCTGGTACGGACCAATCAGGGTTTGCGGCACCAGCTTGCCATCGACGTACAGCTGCTCGCCCCTCATGGTGATGGTGTCGCCCGGCAGGCCGACGATGCGCTTGATGTAATCCTCTTTCGGATTCGGCGGGTAGCGGAACACCGCGATGTCGCCCCGTTTGGGCTCGCCGCTGTCCAGTGCCGCGAGAACCTTGGCGTTGGTCACCGGCAGGCGCAGGCCGTAGGCGAACTTGTTGACCAGCACGAAATCGCCGACCAGCAGGGTCGGCATCATCGAGCCCGAGGGAATCCGGAACGGCTCGATCAGGAACGAACGGAATACCAGCACCGCCAGGATCACCGGGAAGAACGAGCGCGCGTAATCGACCAGCACCGGTTCATGCGGCTTCTCGCCCTCGCCGGCAGCGCGTTCGCGGCGCTTGCGTGCGAACAGCAGCTTGTCGCCCAGCCAGATCACGAAGAACGCGGCGGTGACCAGCACCAGCGCCAGCGCGAAATCGGAAGTCTTGTACCAGATGTAGATGCAGATGGCGACGATCGCCACCAGCACCACGGTACCCAATGCGTCTTTCTTCATCCGCGTTCCTTGGTTGAACCGTGCCGGGTCATTTTTGCCCACTCGCCCGAAACCGCAATCGTCATTGCCGCACCAGCGGCAATCCAGTGACTTTCGTCACCCCGCGTGCATCGCAAATCGCCTGCACGCAGGCTCCTACTTGTCGGTCCGCAGCACCGCGAGGAAGGCTTCCTGCGGGATCTCGACGCGTCCGACCTGTTTCATGCGCTTCTTGCCTTCCTTCTGTTTCTCCAGCAATTTCTTCTTGCGCGAGACGTCGCCGCCGTAGCACTTGGCCAGCACGTTCTTGCGCAGCGCCTTGACCGTCGAACGCGCGATGATCTGCGCCCCGACCGCGGCCTGGATGGCGACATCGAACATCTGGCGTGGAATGAGTTCACGCATCCGCTCGACCAGTTCGCGGCCACGGCGGTCGGCCTGCGCGCGATGCACGATCAGGCTGAGCGCATCCACGCGGTCGCCGTTGATCAGCACGTCCACGCGCACGAACGGGCCCGCTTCGAAACGGTCGAAGTGGTAATCCATCGAGGCATAGCCGCGGCTGACGGACTTCAGCTTGTCGAAGAAATCCAGCACCACTTCGGCCAGCGGCATCTCGTAGCTGATCCGCACCTGGCTGGCGAGGTACTGGATCGAACGCTGCACGCCGCGCTTTTCCTCGCACAGCGTGATCACGCTGCCGACGTACTCGGGCGGAGTGAGGATGTCGGCGACGATGATCGGCTCGCGGATTTCCTCGACCTGGTTCGACGGCGGCAACTTGGCCGGATTGTCGAGGTCGAGCACGCTGCCATCGGTACCCAGGACCTGGTACACCACCGTCGGAGCGGTGGTGACGAGGTTGAGGTCGTATTCGCGTTCCAGCCGCTCCTGCACGATTTCCATGTGCAGCATGCCGAGGAAGCCGCAGCGGAAACCGAAGCCCATTGCTTCCGATGACTCGGGCTCGAAGAACAGCGCCGCGTCATTGAGGCGCAGCTTGTCCAGCGCCTCGCGCAGCGCAGGGAAATCATCCGCGGAAACCGGGAACAACCCCGCGAACACGCGCGGCTGCATGTGCTGGAACCCGGGCAGCGGCTTCGGCGCCGGAAGGGACGCAAGCGTCAGCGTGTCACCCACTGGCGCGCCGTGCACGTCCTTGATCGACGCGCACACGAAACCGACCTCGCCCGCGCCGAGTTTCTGCGTGAGCTTGCGCTTGGGCGTGAACACGCCGACCTGTTCGACCTCGTGCGCGCGGCCGGTGGACATCACCAGCAGCTTGTCGCGCGGCTTGATCTCGCCTTGCATCACCCGCACCAGCGACACCACGCCGAGGTAATTGTCGAACCACGAATCGATGATCAGCGCCTGCAACCTGTCGGTGTCGCGCGGCCTGGGCGGCGGAATGCGCGCGACGATTGCTTCCAGCACGTCGCGCACGTTTTCGCCGGTCTTGGCGCTGATCGCGACGGCATCCTCGGCGTGGATGCCGATCACCGCCTCGATTTCCTCCTTCACCTTCGGGATATCGGCGGTCGGCAGGTCAATCTTGTTGAGCACAGGGACCACTTCGAGCCCCATCTCGACCGCGGTGTAGCAGTTGGCGACCGACTGCGCCTCGACGCCCTGCGCCGCGTCCACGACCAGCAGCGCGCCCTCGCACGCGGCCAGCGAACGCGACACTTCGTAACTGAAGTCCACGTGGCCCGGCGTGTCGATGAAATTCAGTTCATAGACCTTGCCGTCGCGCGCGGTGTACGGCAACGACACCGAGCGTGCCTTGATCGTGATGCCGCGCTCGCGCTCGATCGGGTTGTCGTCCAGTACCTGCGCTTCCATCTCGCGCTCGGTCAGGCCGCCGCAGATCTGGATGATGCGGTCGGCCAGCGTGGACTTGCCGTGATCGACGTGGGCGATGATGGAAAAGTTGCGGATCTGCTGCATGGGAACACGGTGCCGGCGCCGGATGGCGCAAACCGCCGATTATCGCATGCGCGACCATCGCCGCGGCGTCCTGCGGGGCGCCTGCACGCGGATCGCGACCGGATCCGCGTGCAGGCGATCGTGTGTCCAGGCTTACAGCTCCGCGAACTTCACCGTGGCGCCGCTCGCCGCGAGGGCCTGCTGAACGCCGGCCTCATCGGCCTTGTCGCCAACAAACAGCACCACCACGCCCTTGAACGAACCCGGGGCGGCATCCTTGAATGCGGCCGCCAGCACCTGCGCAGTGGTCGCGGAATCGGGACCCGCCACGGCGATCATGTTGCCCGGCAGCACGGTGGCCGCAACGGTGCCGTTGAGGCTGTCCTGCACGCGGCTGATCGCGCCCTGGTTGTCGGGATACTTGCCCGACGGCACGAAATAGACATACGGGCTGTTGGCGATGTCACCGAGGTTCGCGCCGACGATCTGCTGCAGGTACGCCTGCCAGACCGACGCCGAAACCGTTGCGCGGGCGCAGGCATCTTCCTCGCCGGAATCATCGCTCGCCGCCTGTGCGGAGGTGCCCGAGGCCGCCGGCGTGGAAGCCTTGGGATGCTTCTCCTGGCAGGTCTTGATCGCGTCGTCCACGGCGGAACTGGTCGGGCGGGTGGCCTTGGTCTCGGTAGCGGCTTCACCCTGGTCGCTCTTCTGGCAGGCGCTCAGGCCGAGCGTGCCGAGCAGCGCGATGGCCGCGATGAAAAGGATTTTGCGCATGATGATTACCTCGATGGCTTGCGTTTGCGTGGAACGACAGGACCAGCTCCCCTCCCCGGGCTGCGCCGATGCTGGCGCAACGCCTTCCGGACAGCCGGATGGACAAAATTGGCGACGTCGCCGCCCAGGCTGGCGATCTCGCGCACCAGCGACGATGAAATGAAGCTCCACTCCTCGGCCGGCGTGAGGAACAGCGTTTCGGCCTGCGGGATCAAGTGCCGGTTCATGCTGGCCAACTGGAATTCGTACTCGAAATCGGACACCGCGCGCAGGCCGCGCAGGATCACGCCGGCGCCGCACTGGGTGACGAAATCGGCCAGCAAGGTGTCGAACCCGCGCACCTCGACATTCGGGATACCAGCCAGCGCGGCACGCGCGAGCGCGACCCGCTCGTCCAGATCGAAGCGCGGCGTCTTGCCGCTCGATTTCGCCACCGCGACGATCACCTTGTCGAACAACGGCGCCGCGCGCGCGACCAGGTCGCCGTGGCCGTTGGTGATCGGATCGAAAGTGCCCGGATACACCGCGACGCGTGGATTGGATGGCGCTGGCTTGGCGTTCGGCATGCCCCATTGTGCCATCTTGCACCACGCAGGTGACAGTGCAGCGTGCGATCAGGCCGCAATGACGCGAAACAGCGTGGCGCGTACTGCACCCGCGTCACGCTGGCGGTGGACGCGCCAGCGCGCGGGCGGCGTCCACGTGGCGGTATCGCCGGCCTCGACATACACCCACGCGCCATCGCCGATCCAGGCATTCGCATCCAGCGCTGTCGCAGCGGTGGTCCACAACGACGAGCCGAACGGCGGGTCCATGAACACGATGTCGAAACGATCCGTGGCGGTTGCCGTCAACGCCTGCAGCGCATCCACGCAGCGTACCTCGCCACCGGTCTGGCGCAGGCGCGCAAGGTCCGCCGCGATCGCCGTCGCCTGCGCACGTTCGCGTTCGAAGAACACCGCGGAGCGTGCACCCCGCGACAAGGCCTCGATGCCGAGCGCGCCGGTACCGGCAAACGCATCCAGTACGCGCGCCCCCTCGATCACCGGCGCGAGCCAATCGAACAAGGTCTGGCGCAGGCGCTGGGGCGTGGGCCGCAATCCCGGCAGCGCCGGAACGGTCAGGCGTGAACCACGCAGGCTGCCGCCAATGATGTGCACGTGGCCCGGCGCGGGCGTGCCATGGGGATGTTTGGTCATGAGCCTTCGTGAAAAGTCAGGCCAGGGAAGGCCCTTCTGAACCCGCCAGTCTCGCGGATACGGAATTCGCGTTGTTGTTGAACGAAGGCGCGATCATGGAAGATCGCATCTGTACGGCTGGCGTTGGCATGGGGGTGATAGCATTTCGTGCCTTGAATTGCCAGCCCGGAACCGATGTCGAGCTTCTGGAACAAACTCGCCAACCGCAAACCGCAACCCGCGCCGCCGCCCGCTCCGGTGAATGTCGCGCCGGTGGACATCGCATCAGTGGCGCAACCCGTCATTCCATCCGGCTCGCCGAGCATACCCGCACGGCCCGAAGCCGGACCATCCGAGTGGCAAGCTCCGGTCTTGCCGAACATCGCCAATGGTCCGGATGACCTGCTCGTGCCGGCAGTGGCGCGGCCACGCCGCGGCTGGCGCGAACGCCTGTCGGACAGCGGCTTCGCGCGCGGACTCTCTGCGCTGTTCGCGCGCAACCCGGCGTTGTCCGACGAGCTTCTGGATGAGCTGGAAATCACCCTGCTGTCGGCCGATGTCGGCGTCACCGCCACGTCCGAATTGATCGAGGACCTGCGCCGGCGGCTGCACAAGCGCGAGTTCGCGGACGCCGCGGCCCTGCGCGAAGCGCTGCGCGCGCGCCTGGCGGCGTTGCTGGAACCGGTCGCGCAGCCGCTCGATCCGCGCGGACACAAGCCATTCGTGTTGCTGGTGGTCGGCGTCAACGGCGTCGGCAAGACCACCACCATCGGCAAGCTGGCCAAGCGGTTCACGCTGGAAAACCACACCGTGCTGCTCGCCGCCGGCGACACCTTCCGCGCGGCCGCGGTCGCGCAGTTGCAGGAATGGGGCAGCCGCCTCGGCGTGCCGGTGTGCGCGCAAGGCCAGGGTGCGGACTCGGCCAGCGTGATCTTCGACGCGCTGCAGATGGCGGTCGCGCATGGCAAGGACATCCTGATCGCCGATACCGCCGGACGCCTGCATACGCGTTCCGGCCTGATGGACGAGCTGGCCAAGGTCAGGCGCGTACTCGGCAAGCTGGACGCCGAGGCGCCGCACGAGGTGCTGATGGTGATCGATGGCACCACCGGGCAGAACGCGATCAACCAGGTGCGCCAGTTCATCGATGCGATCGGTGTCACCGGGTTGGCGGTCACCAAGCTGGACGGTACCGCCAAGGGTGGCGTGGTGTTCGCGCTGGCCCGCGAATTCGCGCTGCCGATCCGCTACGTCGGCCTCGGCGAACGCGCCGAGGACCTGCGCGTGTTCGACGCACGGGCCTTCGTTGACGGGCTGCTGCCCGCCGGCGGCTGACGGCCCAAGTGAACGCCTCTGTCCCCGCGTCGCGGCACTGGTTGCGCTGGCTCGCGCTGGCGATCGTCACCCTGCTGGTGGCGCTGGCCGTGGCGCTGGTGGTGTACGTCCACAACCTGCTGCAACCGCAGCGCTTCACGGCGCTGCTGGAGAACGACCTTGCCGTCGCCGGCCTGCGGTTGAACATGGACGTCCCGGCCGAACCCACGCTGCTCCCGCGTCCAGGCGTGCAGCTGCAAGGCTTCAGCCTGACCAACATCGGCGCCCAGACACCCGTTCTGCAAGCCAACGGCGCCACCGTCGTGGTGCCATGGCGCGCGTTGCTGCACGGTGAGGTCGCGATCGAGCGCGTGGACGTGGACGCTCCGCACATCGACCTCGGCGAACTCGAAGCCCTGTTCGCACGGCTCCCGCACCGCGCCGGCCCGCCGCGCTTGCCAACCATCACCACCGGCATCCACATGAGCCAGGGCACGCTCACCCGCAACGGCGCGCCGCTGCTGTTCGACTTCAGCCTCACGACCGGTGCGCTGGCGCCCAACCAGACGTTCCAGCTTGATGCCTCCGCACGCAGCGCTGCCGGCCGCCGGCTCACCGCCACCCTCGCCACCGTGCCTTCCGCGGTCGAGAATGGCGTGATCGGCCTCGACGCATTGCGCATCGACGTCGCGGAACAGCACGGCGCCGCGTTGCAGCTCGCGGGAACCGGCAGCTGGCACGGCGGCGAGGATCTCGCCCTGCACCTCGAAGGCAGTTTGCGGCACCGCCCCTTCGCCCCGCTGCCCACCGCTGCAACGAGCGCGGCGAAGGCTGGCGCCAGCGCCGCCCCCGCGGCAAGCCTGGCGTCGCCTCCTGCAAACCAGGACGTGAGCGACAAGGTCGTGTTCGACGTCACGCCTGCGCGTGCCGGCACCCCGATCACGCTCGCGCTGAAGCTGGACGGCGCCGACACACACGCCGACCTGCATCTGCAACCCACCGAATTCGGGCGCTGGTGGACGCGCCTGCTGATCGCCCGGCCCGGCGAATCCTCGGGCCCCCTGCCGTTCACCGGCACCATGCAGGCCCGACGGCTCGACCTCGGCTGGCTGAAGGCCACGGACATCAGCTTCGAGGCCGATCCCGACCTCGCGCCTGCGTCCGCCGCAACGGCCGCTGCGCCGCCGTCGGCAGGCGCAGCCGCTTCCGCACATTGATGGATGCCTTCGCGCGTCGCCTGCTCGACTGGTACGACCGGCACGGGCGCCACGACCTGCCCTGGCAACGCCCGCGCACACCCTATCGCGTGTGGGTTTCCGAAGTGATGCTGCAGCAAACCCAGGTCGCAACCGTCATCCCCTACTTCGAATGCTTCATCGCGGCGCTGCCGGACCTGCCCACACTCGCCGCGGCCGACGAAGACCGCGTGCTCGCGCTGTGGTCGGGTCTCGGCTACTACCGGCGCGCGCGCCACCTGCACGCTGCCGCACAAGCCTGCGTGGCCCAGCATGGCGGCGAACTGCCGAGCGATTTCGACGCACTGGCGGCGTTGCCCGGCATCGGGCGTTCCACTGCCGGCGCAATCCTTGCGCTCGCGTACGGCCAACGCCACGCCATCCTCGACGGCAACGTCAAGCGCGTGCTGAGTCGCTTCCACGGCGTGCACGGCTGGCCGGGTGAACGCGCCGTGGGCAACACGCTGTGGCGGCACGCTGGCGAGCACACGCCGGCGACCCGCGTGGCCGATTACACGCAGGCGATCATGGACCTAGGCGCAACCCTCTGCACGCGCGGCAACCCGAACTGCGAAGCCTGTCCGCAGGCACGCGATTGCATCGCGCGTCGCGACGGCCTCACCCGCAAGCTTCCCCACCCACGCCCGGCCCGCACGCTGCCGGAAAAACACGCCGTATGCATCGTGCTGCGTGACCGCCGCAATCGGGTGCTGTTGCAACGGCGGCCACCAGCCGGCGTATGGCCCGGCTTGTGGAGCTTGCCGGAAGCAGCCGACCCGCGTGCGGCGCACGCACTCGCGATACGCCTTGCCGACCTCCACGGCAACGCCGGTGAGGCGCTGCCCGAAATCCGGCACGGCTTCACGCATTTCCGGCTGCGGATTGCGCCGCACGAGTGGCGCGGTGCCAGCGAACGCCACACGGTCGCGGATGATCCCGATACACGCTGGTGCTCGCGTAACGATCTCGCCGCGCTCGCGGTTCCCGCGCCGATCCGCAAACTGCTGGCCCGCTGACGGCTGCCGCGCGGATCAGCCCGAGGATGCCGGCGCCGATGCCTTGCGCGCCTTGGCCTCGTCCTGTTTCATTTTCAGCTCATCCACCGGGACGATCTTCAGGATCTTGCAGCGCTGGTGGTCGAAGGTGACGAAATCGAAGTCACGGTACAGCACGTTGTTCTTCGACGTAAGCCCAATGCCATTCGTGAATGCAAGATTGATGCAGGGTGTCTGCACCGTCAGCAGGTAGAGTTTGTTGACGCCGAACCAGATCGCCACGGTATCGGGCGCGAGGTACTGGAATCCGTTGACCTGGAAGTACGGCACCCGATCCACCGGTGCTTCCGCGTACTGCCGGTAGCGGGCCAGGTCGGCCCGTTCGGAATCGGTCTGCTGCGCCCAGACCGGCAGCGCGGCCAGCAAGGCCAGCAGCCCCCCGGCACCCACCCGTTTCATCACGCTTCCCATCTTGATCCGCCTCATGTGAAGTCAGGGTTTTGTCACTATAATCCCGGTGCGGTCGAAGCGACCGCCCGCCTGCCGACAGGAGCTGTGCGAAGGCCGTGTCCAGCAACCCCATGCCATCCGCATCGAACGGCGATTCCGCCAAGCCGGCGGCACGTCTGCCTGCGCCGCTGGAATGGATCGCGCGCCCGCTGGCGCGGTTGTCGGTCAGCCACTTCAACCTGCGCGCAGGCTTGACCAGCGACAGCCTGATCAGCGTGCTGCTGATCGCTGCCGGCATCTGGATTGGAAACATGCGGCCCGCACTGGCGGCGCTTACCGTGTTGTGTGGCCTGTTCGCGTTCACCTTCATCGAATACGCCGCGCACCGCTGGCTGTTCCATGGCAACACCGGCCCGTTCAAGACCGGCCATGATCACCACCACGACAATCCGCTGGGCTACGACGCCCTGCCGTTCTTCATGCCCCCGCTGTTCATGTGTGCGCTGGGTGCGCTGTTCGCGCTGGTGTTGCCGGCTGGATATGCGCTGCTGCTGGCGGGGGTCATCGCGGCCGGCTATGCCGCCTACGGACTCAGCCACGTCGTGATCCACGTGCACCGTTTCAAGAGCCCGCTGATGCGTCGCTGGGTGGGTTTCCACAACATCCACCACTTCCATCCGGAAGCCAACTTCGGTGTTACCACCGGGTTGTGGGACGTGATCCTAGGCACGCGCTACAAGCGTCAGCCAAGGCACGCACCGGGACACGCCTGACGGGTGGACGGCGGTCGTCCAAGCCCTTTCCGGACGATCCGGGCCGTACAACCATTCGCTCCAACGGACAGCCGCGGGATGATCGTGCGGGGCCGAAGGACACTGCGCAACCACCGCTGCCAGGCGGGCGGCAAAGTTCACCCACAACCTGGAGGGCAGTCATGGCCGGACATTCGGACGCGATCGCCAGTCTGTACGCGGCATTCGCACGCGGCGACGTTCCTGCGGTGCTTGCGGCCTTCGCGCCTGACATCTGCTGGACCGAGGCGGAAGGTTTTCCCTACGGCGGCACCTACGTGGGCCCCGACTCCGTGCTGCAGGGTGTCTTCGCAAGGCTTGGCGGCGAATGGATCGGCTATGCCGCCGTGCCGCACGAATTCATTGCCGACGCGGATACCGTGGTCGCGCTCGGCGAATACAGTGGCACGTACAAGGCCACGGGCAAGAGCTTCAAGGCGCCGTTCGCCCACGTCTGGAAATTCGACGGCGATCGCATCGTTTCCTTCAGGCAACATACCGACACGGCAGTAGTGCAGAGGGCCCTGCGCTGAGGGCGCCGTGACCATCACCGGCGCTCCCGGCGCCCCGGTTGCCGGCACTTGACGCACAATCTGGCGCCACTAGATTGGGGCACCCGGGACACGCCGGAGCCGAGCATGGACTTGAGCGAGCTGGTCCGCTGGCAGTGGGAAGGCTACCCGCGCAACCATCAGTTGCGGGCGAACCTGTGGCTGCACCTGGTCATGGTTCCCTTGTTTCTTGCGGGCAACGTCGTGCTCGTCGCAGGGATCGTCCGACTGTCCTGGAGGCTGGCTCTCGTCGGCATCCTTGCAACGTTCGTTGCCATCGCCCTGCAGGGGCGTGGCCACAAGCGGGAGCCCAATGCGCCCGAACCATTCACCGGGGCCGGCAACGCACTGTCGCGCATCTTCCTTGAGCAGTGGGTGACTTTCCCCCGTTACGTGTTGTCGGGCGGCTGGTTGCACGCATTGCGGTCCGCGCCGCGTTAGGCACACCCCGACGGAGGCTGCATGAATATCCACGCATTCACGCGACTCAGTGCCCTGACACCCTTGATCATGTCGCTGGCTGCCCTGGCTGTCGTGCTGGGGCAGATCGCGTTCGCCGGCACGGCACGCCGGCCCGATGAAGGGACGGCCGCGCACCTGTTCCAGCTTCTCATCGCGGGCCAACTGCCCATCGTTGCCTGGTTCGCGTTCAAGTGGCTGCAGCGCGCGCCGCGGCAGGCCCTCGCGGTGCTGGCCATCCAAGTGCTGGCTGTCGTGGTTGCCTGCGCCCCAGTCTGGTATTTCAACTGGTAACCCACGCGTCACGACATTCCTGGCACGCGCAGTCCGCGACCCATGGTCCACGCCATGATCTGTCGCGAACTCCTGCGCACGCACAGGCAGTACGAAGCCCGTCAACGCTAGCATCGAACTGGGTGGCGGCGTCGAAGCGGGCTTCCTTCACGACGTTGAACAGCGGCTCGCTCACGGGATGCCGAGATACTTGTGGGTTTGCAGGCTCAACCGCCAGTGCGGGTGCGCCTTGCAGTAATCCACCGTGGCGCGGGTGTTCTCGCTGGCGTGCGGGCCATCCATGGGCTGCAGGAAGAAATGCGCCGCCGGGAAATCCGTGAAACGTTCGGGCATCGCGGTGGGTTGCGGATACACCAGTTTCAATTCGCTGGCGCGCCTGAGCTTCACGGGCGCGGTGCTCTTGGGGCTCACGGTGATCCAGTCGAGTCCGTCCGGCGCTTCCAGCGTGCCGTTGGTTTCGACCGCGCACTCGAAGCCGCGGTCGTGCATCGCGTCCAGCAACGGCGTATCCAATTGCAGCAGCGGCTCGCCGCCGGTGAACACCACGTAGCGGTTTTCCAGTCGATCACGCGGCCATAGCGCGGCGATCTTGCCAGCCAGCGCCGTTGCATCGGAATACTTGCCGCCGTTCGCGCCGTCGGTACCGACAAAATCGGTATCGCAGAAATTGCAGATCGACGTCGCGCGATCGGCCTCACGCCCCGACCACAGGTTGCAGCCCGAAAACCGGCAGAACACCGCCGGGCGTCCAGCATGGAAGCCCTCGCCCTGCAGCGTATAAAAGATTTCCTTGATGGCGTACATGGCAGCAAAGAACAAAAGACGGGTTATTTTGCCAGCACCAGCCTTGCGACGCAGATTTCACCGCACACCGACGCACCTGTCGTTAGCGTTGCACCGTCCGGAAGCGTCATCGCCGGCCTGCGGGCAAGCGACGCGAGGAGGTGCTCGATGAGAACGGCATTCGGTGGCACCATTGCGGTGCTGTTGCTGGGACTGTGGGTGTACCTGATCGTGAGTGGTTGCCGGATCGTCGCGTGCGTCAACACGACCGGTTGCGCCGCTCCCATGCCTGCCGCATTCAACGACGTCATGGCGCAGGCACTGGCCGTGATCGGTGGATTGGTGTCGGCGCTGGTGATCGCCGAACTCGCGATCACCCGCTCGGGCGAAACGCCTGCCGCACACGTACTGGCTGCGAACGCTTCCCCGCGCGCGAGGCTGGCCCTGAAGGTCATCAGTGGCATCTATGTGTCCGCGTGGCTGGTTGCCGGACTCGCGGCCCTGTTGTTCGGGATGCGGCATCCGCACACGCTGCAGCCGCTGACCAGCGTCGGACAGTCGTGGCTGGGCCTCGCGGTGGCCGCGGCGTATGCGTACTTCGGGCTGCGCCCCCCGCAGTGAACGGCAAGACGCCGGATAGAATCAGCGGATGATCATCCGCGCAGCAGAGGTCACCGACGCCGAAGCCATCGCCGCGGCGGAAGCCGAAACCCAACGCACGCCGGGCCTGCTGGTCGGCAGGCCGAACGAAATTCCCCTCGCAGCCTACCGCGAGAAGATTGCGAAACTCGCCGAGCATGGCCGCTACATCGTGGCCGAGGAAAACGGCCGGCTGGTGGGGCACGCGTTCCTCGACCCGATGCCGATGCGCGCCAATGCGCACGTGTTCCAGTTGACCATCGTGGCGCACCCCGGTCATCTCGAACAGGGCGTCGGCACGGCGATGCTGCGGGATCTGCTGGAGTGGGCGCAACACGACCCGCGCGTGGGCAAGCTCGAGTTGAACGTGCGCGCCGGCAACCTGCGCGCGCAGAATCTGTATCGCAAGTTCGGTTTCACCGAGGAGGCCCGCTTCCGCCAGCGGGTATGCCGGGCCGATGGCGTGCTGGAGGATGACCTTGGCATGGCGTGGTTCCCCGCCGCTGGCAAGCCTGGCGCCTTGGTGACAGACTAACGCCAGCTTCCGCGGCGCAGAACGGAGAGACGACGTGGCGCAGCCAACCGACGACGCATCGCAAGTGGCGGTGCTGCAGCAGATGGTCGCGCTGCAGGCGCGGGTCTGTTACATGAACGTGGATCGCACGTTGGCGACGTGGACGCGCACCGCGCTGTCGCTGATCGTGTTCGGCGGGGTCGTGGACCGCTACGGCGTGCTGTTGCTGCACGACCACCCGCTGCATGTCGGAACATGGC
The DNA here is from genome assembly GCA_018241365.1 of Pseudomonadota bacterium. Classification (GTDB taxonomy): domain Bacteria; phylum Pseudomonadota; class Gammaproteobacteria; order Xanthomonadales; family Rhodanobacteraceae; genus 66-474. The sequence continues at coordinate 8,930 of JAFEDX010000201.1, read as the reverse complement.
TTGCGCCCAACCCCGCCTCCAGCGTGGGCGGCGTTGCGCTGGTTGCGCTGGGCGTCTTCATCGCGGCAGCAGCGGCGATCCGGTACGAAGCCTACAGGGTGATCTGGCAGCGTGAATACGGTCGGGACGAAACCTTCGGGCCGTGGTTGGCCTTCCCGTTCGCGGTGATGGTGGCGGTTGCCGGCGTCGCGATCCTTGCGGTGTTGCTGCTGCTCGTGAGGTGAGCGCGAGCATGGAAATGGAACGCAGGAATACCCACGCGAACGATCCCGGCGAATCCCCGCAAGTCGAGCTGGCGCGCACGCTGGAACAATTGTCGCTGCAGCGTTCGTACATGAACACCGAACGCACGCTGGCGGTGTGGACGCGCACCGCGTTGTCGCTGATGATTTTCGGGATCGCGGTGGACCGCTTCGGCCTGCTGATGCGGCACCCTCCGTGGCACGTCGCCATTGCCAGCGAGCTGCTGCCCAATCCACTGTCCACCCTCGGCGGAGCGGTCTTGGTGGCGATGGGCGTGCTGATGCTGCTTGCCACCGGTTTCCGTTTCCTGGCCTACGGCCGCAAGTGGTACAAGTTGAACACGCGCCCCGTCTGGTACCACACGCCGTGGCTGGCATTCTCGTTCGCGATGCTGATGGCGGCATTCGGCATCGTGCTGCTGATCGTGCTGTGCGTGTTCAGGCAATAAACCAGCCGCGTCACACGAAGCGGATTTGGTGAGAAGTCACGGCATGGAAGCCCGTTCTGGTGTTCCCAGGCCGCGTGTCCTCGCATGTGTCGACGCATTCGGTGAAACGGTGACCGGGGATGATCACATACGAATTGGCCCCGCCTTGTGGCAGGCATCACGCCTGATGCGCGCATCGGCGACGCCGGCCGCATCGTTCTTCGACTCGGCGATCTCCAGCACCGTCTGCCAGTTGCTGGCACACAGTCCGCCCACTTTCGGACCCAGCGAATACGCGCGCTGCGCGTCGGCATCGGCAGCCGGATAGTTTTCCAGCAGGATCTCGATCTCGGCGCGGAACTGCAGGACATCCGGCGCATCGGGCGACAGCTTGAGCGCCTCGTCCACCTTGGCCAGCGCATCCTTGTATTTGCCGGCGCCTTCGTCGGCGTGCGCCTTGTCGAGGAAACCGTCGACGGCCGGATCGCGCAGCGGCGCGATCTGCACCACCGATTTGTCATCCACACGCGCGGCGCGGATGGCCTCGACCATCGCCGTAGGCGACACACGCTGCGACGCGGGCGGCGGCAACGGCGGGTGCGAGCACGCCGCCAGCAACACCGCGAAACCGCTCACCGCGAGTGCGGCATGTGTGGTCAATTTGCGCATCGTGCATCTACTCCGGGAATCGTGCGGCATCAGGGATGCGTCCCCGCCGCGGGTTGCGTGGCACCGTTGCCGCTGCCGCCGTCGAAAAGATTTTCCAGCCGCTGCAGGTAGCAATGGTTCTGTACTTGCGGCGCAAAGCCCGCGATGAACGGAAACTGCTGCGCGCCGTCGCACTCGGGCAGGCTGCCTTCACCGGTGGACGGATCGATCCACGCGTACTGGATGTCGTTGCCGAACGATGCGTCGAGCGGCGCGCTCGGCAGTTTCCGGAACAGGTTGATCCACACCCGCAGCGCGCCGGTCGCGCCCCACAGGTGGGTGGGCTGGTTGTCATCGCGACCCATCCACGCCACCGCGAGGCGATCGCCGGTGAAGCCCGAGAACCAGGAATCGCGCTGATGATCGGAAGTACCCGTCTTGCCGGCCACGTGCAGCCCGGCGAGCCCGGAATTGCCGATCGCCGCCGCAGTGCCGTATTGGGTGACCTGCTGCATCATCCAGCGCACCAGTCGTTCCGCCTGCTGGTACTCGCCCCTGCCGGGTTTGGTCGCGTACTGCTTCAGTACCTGGCCCTTGGCACCCAGCACGCCGCGCAGGGTCAGCAGCGGCAGCGCATGACCGTCGTCGGCAAAGAATTCGTACAGCTGCGCCAGCTGGAACGGCGACATGTCCACCGCCCCGAGCAACAGTGACGGGTTGGCCTGCACGTCCTGCAGGCCGAACGAGCGCAGGAACTTCGCGACCCGGTCCACGCCAAGCGCGAGGCCCAAATGCACGCTGGCGAGGTTGTAGGACTTGGCCAACGCTTCGACCATCGTCACCTGCCCGTGCGAAATGTGGTCGTCGTTCTGCGGCGTCCACAGCTTGCCGTTCGGCAGTTTCATCGCGATCGGCGAGTCATCCAGCAGCGAGGCCACGTTCCAGCGCGCGGGGTCGGTCAACGCCATCAGGTAGTAGAACGGCTTGAGGCTGGACCCGACCGGGCGGCGCGCATCGTAGGCACGGTTGAAGCCGTGCAGGTCGGATTCGCGCCCTCCCACCATCGCCAGCACGTTGCCGGTGGATGGTTCGACCACCACCACCGCGCCTTCGAGTTTGTCGGCGCGCTTGCCGAGTCCCTTCAGGGTTTCGTCGAGCGCATCCTCGGCGTAAGCCTGCGCGGCCGGATCCAGCGTCGTGTACACCGCGAGTCCGCCGTTGGCGAGTTGCTGGTCGCTGAAATCGTGCTTGAGCTGTTCGCGCACCACCTGCATGAAGGCGGGGAAACGGTCGACCACCAGTTGCGGTTTGGGCGTCACGTCCAGTGGCGCGGTGCGCGCGGCCTGCCATTGCGCGTCGGTCAGCAAGCCGGTGGTGTGGAACGCATCCAGTGCAAGGTTGCGACGCCCCAGCGCGCGTTCGGGAAAACGGCGCGGATCGTAATAGCTCGGTCCCTGCACGATCCCGACCAGCAGCGCGATTTCCTGCGGACGCAGCGCCTGCACCGGACGGCCGAAGTAGAACCAGCTGGCCGCGGCGAATCCGTGCACCGCCTGGTTGCCCTGCTGGCCGAGGAACACCTCGTTGCAATATGCGGTGAGGATCTCGCCCTTGCTGTAGTGCGCATCCAGCAATATCGAGAGCAGCGCTTCGTTGAACTTGCGCACCAGCGTCTTGTTGCGGTCGAGGAACAGGTTCCGCACCAGCTGCTGGGTGATGGTGGACGCGCCCTGTACCTTTTTCCCGGCGCGCAGGTCGGCCAGCAGCGCGCGTGCTATCGAGGAGAAATCGATGCCGTGGTTGTTCTTGAAATCGCGATCCTCGACCGCCTGCACGCCCTGCACCAGCAGCGGCGGCAGCTCGTCCAGCTTCACGACGATGCGTTCTTCCTGCTCCGAACCGTACAGCGTCGCGATGCGCGCGGGATCGAGGTGGGTCTTGCGCAGCGGCTTGTTGGCGGTGAGGTCGAACACCGACTGGATCGCGCCGCCGCCCAGCGTCACGCGGATGCGGCGCGGCAACTCGCCGCCATCCGGATCCGGATAGCCGCGCGAGGCGATCTCGAACTTGCCGCCGGTCTCGCTGTACGTACCCGGCACCCGCGCCACCGACGCAACACGGGTGTAGCCAGCCATCTGCAACTCCAGCGCCAGCGTCGCCGCATTCATCGGCACGCCGGCTTCGATGAGCTGCGGTGCGCCGAACACCCGGGTCGGTTGGGTGAATTCGATTTCGGTGACGCGGGTCCTGACGCGATGGTCGAGCGCCAGCGTGTACGGCAGCACGAAGCCGATCGCGAAACCGATGCCGATCAGGATGGGCCAGCGTGCGATTGGCCAAGCCCGGGCGATGAACCCGCGCACGCGTTCGAACCAGGACAAGGTGGATTATCTATCCGGCGTGGAGGGTGCAAATTGTAATGGAGCGCCACACCGCTCCACGCTTCCGGACAGGCCCGAGCATTCAGCCGCGATTGGCTTTCCGCGCGGCGCGCTCACCAGCGGCGCGTCACCAGGAATTGCCCGCCGCAGCCCCGGTCCACCCAGATGCCTGCGCGGTTCCAGCCCCAGGTCTGGCCTTCGACGCAGCGCGAGTCCGAGGTCTGGCGCTGCAGGATCACGCGCCCGCGCCCGCCCACGTCAACCTGGCAGAAGTAGTACTTGTACTGCGGGCTGCCGCAAGACGCCACGAAATCACGGTTCCAGCCGGGGCCCGGCTGCCAGCCATACGCGGCGGCGAACACCCCGCCGCAGCCCTGGTCCACCCAGACGACACCACGATCGAACCCCCACGTCCGGCCTTCGACGCAAGACGCCCTGGAGGTTTGCCGGACCATTTGCACCCCGCGCCAATCCCGGGGAACCGGACAGCGCAGCAGGCGATGTTGCGGGCTGCCGCAGGAAACGGTTTGCTGGCCGTACCCCGGCCCATATTGCGGCGGTGGCTGACCGTAAATCTGCGCCCCTGCGTAACCCGCGATCCCCGACAACACAATGGCTGCAATCACCGATAGCGTGCGCATGAACCCGTCCTCCCGAAAGGTCGTAAACAGTTTCCGTTGTCGAAACTGAACAGAAGCCGGCGCGCCCGTTTCAGTCGCCGGCGGCTTTCGCGGTCTCCCCACTGCCGGCACCACTCCCCTTGCCGGAATCAGCCGGCTTTCCGGAATCGGCCGGCTTTTCGGCCACCGCGATGGGTTTGTCGCCGTCACCGGCGAGATTGTGCTTCTTTTCCTTGTCGGACTTGAAATCGGTTTCGTACCAACCGCTGCCCGCGAGCCGGAATGCCGGCGCCGTCACCTGCCGGCGCACATGGTGTTTGCCGCAATGTGGACAGGTATCGGGATCGGAGTCGGATAATTTCTGCAGGCGATCGAACTTCTCGCCGCAATCCTCGCAACGGAAAACGTAGATGGGCATCGCAGGAAAAACTCAAAAATGATCCCGCCATCATACCGCTTGACGGCTTGGCCCGATGCGCCGTTCCACGCACATTCCGCAATAGCACCTATCATGCGCGGTTTAGTCACGCCCGCTTGCCGCCAAGGAAATCCATGCACCCGCTCCGCATCCTCGCCCCCGCCTTGACCGCCCTTGCCCTGCTGCCGTTCGCGTCCGCGCAAGCTGCCGAGGCGCCCTGCAGCGAGCCGCCGCCGCCGCAGCCTGCGACCTGGGTCGCGCACATCGAGGAAGTCAACCGCGGCCTTGGCATTCCAGCCGACTACGCCGCGCGTCATCACCTCCTGCCGCAGCCGGAAGCCAGGGATCTGGTGCAGGTACCGCGCGACGTGTACGGACGCAAGGTCGAGATGGCGGCGCCTGCCGCGGCAGCACTGCAGCGGATGTTTGTGGCTGCCGCACATGATGGCGTCAAGCTGGAAACCGTCTCGGGCTTCCGCAGCGTGGCGTACCAGACTGGCCTGATCCGCCGCAAGCTGAAAAGCGGCATGAGCATCCAGAAGGCGCTCTCGATCAACGCGGTGCCCGGCTACAGCGAGCACCAGACCGGCTGCGCCATCGACCTGACCACGCCCGGCGTGCCAGCCGCCGACGTCAGTTTCGAACACAGCAAGGCCTTCGCCTGGCTGCAGCAGCACGGCGCCACCTATGGCTTCCACCTGTCGTTCCCGCCCGGCAACCAGTACGGCTACGAATACGAGCCGTGGCACTGGCGCTATGTCGCCGGCAGCGCGACTACACCGCTACGCTGATCCGGTCGGGCCTTCCGGCCCTCCTACAAACGCACGTTCCCACTGTAGGAGCGCCGGAAGGCGCGACGGGGCCTGACCCGCTAGCGACTCCAGCGCAACGTCAGCATGAAATTGCGCCCTGGCTGGTTGTAGTAGTACGCGGTTTCGTAGTCCTTGTCGAAGGCGTTGTTGAGCGCAAGCTGCAGCTTCCAGTCGCGGGCAAACTGCCAGCCAGCGCGGAGGTTCACGAGCGCGTAACCGCCCAGGCGATTGCGGTTGGTGATGTCGTCGTAGGCATGCGAGTTCACCTGCCAGCTCGCACCGATGCTGAACTTGCCGAAGCCGTGGTCGGCGTCGAAGCGCGCGCTGCGGCGCGGCCGCCGCGGCAACTGGTTGCCGTCGTAGCGGCCACCCGGCGCGTCATCCCGGGCGTCCAGCAGGGTTGCCGTGGCCCGCACGTCCCAGCCCGCAAGCTTCATGCCTGCCACGCCCTCGACACCCGTGATGCGCACGCGATCGATGTTCTCCGGCACGTAGAACGCATCCAGCGCGATCATCTGGCGAATCGCGTTGCGATAGACGTTGATCGACCAATAGCCCCAGCCGGGTGTGCCGCGCAGGCCCATGTCGAAATTGCGGGAACGCTCGGGCATGAGGCCGGGATTGCTGAAGCCGGGGTAATACAGGTCATTGAAGGTCGGCGCGCGGAAGGCAGTGCCATAGCTCGCGGTGAGACGCAAATTGGTTGCGAAATTCCAGCCCCACGCCAGGCTGCCGGTGGTGGCACCGCCGAATTGACTGTTGTCGTCGCGACGCACGCTGGCCTGCAACGATTGCGTGCCGAAATCGCGCAGCCACTGTGCGAACAGGCCACGGTTGGTGCGCAGATCGACGTTGTAGAGGGTGCTGCCCGCGATCCGGTCGCGCTGCCAGTCGAACCCCGTGGTCAGGAGGCCACCGGCAGCCGCGATGTCGGCCTGCAGCGAGCCGAGCGTACGGCGGGTGTTGAAGGTATCGAGGTACTGCGCGCCAAGATAATCACTGTCGAAGTCGGCGCTTTGCCCCACGCGCAGCGACACCTTCACATCCTGGTTTGGCTGGTAGTGCAACTGCCCCCCGAAAACCTGCGTGGTGTAGCGATCGGCGTTGCTGTAGGTGCCGGCGTAATGGTTGAGCCCCCTGGTGCCGAACGCGAAGCCATCCGTGCTCCACTGGTCGTTGAATTTCCACGCGCCGTTCATCGTCAGGCCGTGATTGCTGAAGCCGTCGCGGGCGGGCGAGTCTGCGAAGCACGCCACGAACAGTTCGGCCGCGCCGATCCTGCAGGCCGGGATGCCGTTGGTACGTTCGGCTGAACCCTGCACTGAAACCCAGCCCTTGTCGCCGGCCGCCGAGAACCCGCCGGACGCGGTCCAATGCGAATAGCTTCCGAAGCCCGCGCTGGCATTGGGCGTGAAGGTGCCGGGCGCGTGCCGCAGGAAAATCTGGATCACGCCGCCGATGGCTTCCGACCCGTACAGGCTGGAAAACGGCCCGCGCACGATCTCGATGCGCTCGATCTGGTCCACCGGAATGTCCTGAATCGGCGTGGTGCCTGCCGTCGCGGAGCCGATCCGGATGCCATCGACCAGCACCAGCACCTGGTTGGCGTTGGTGCCGCGCAGGTACAACCCGGTCACCTTGCCGGGACCGCCGTTGTTGCTGATGGCCATGCCGGGCGTGTCGTTCAACAGATCCTGCAGGGACGATGGCTGCAGCAATTCGATTTCCGCGCGCGTGATCACCGTCACCGGTGCGAGCGTGGCATCCACGGTCTGCGCGGTGCGCGTCGCGGTGACGACGATCTGGTCGAGCGTGGTAGCTTGGCCTGCGGCCACGGCTGCGAGGGAAACGCAGGACAACGCGGCCACGATGGCACAGCCGAGCCCACGACGATGAGGATTCACACAACACTCCTGTCCGCGCCTGCCCGCGCGGTGTTGACGGGTCCATGGACAGGCGAAGGGAGTGTCGGTGCCGGCAAGCGTGCGCGGCGCCAGACGCACGCCCACCGCATGCCCTGCTGTGCCAAAGGCCGGTCTCCGGGCTTGCGAGCGAAGGCCGAAGAACCTTCCCGATCCGCGCCTTCCCGTGTCGCTGACACAGTGGCCGTGTGCGGATCGTTGCTCGCCTACCGTTGCGGGGGCAGCTCCGGAATGGCCGCCCATTCGGCTGTAATTAACCGACTGGACCAGGCGTCACCGGATTCCCGTTTCAACCCGCAGCCGTTGCCGCAGGTCACCTCAGGCGACGTGCATGATCGGATATCCGCCGCATACGCGCAAGCTCGTCGAGCAGGCATTACTTCCACAGCGGGCTGGAAACTTCCACCAGCACCCACGCCATGCACGCGCTGATGGGCAGCGTCAGGATCCACGACCACACCATGCGTTCGACCACCGTCCAGCGCACCGCGTTGAAGCGCTTGGACGCGCCGACGCCCATGATGGCCGACGACACCACATGGGTAGTCGAAACCGGCAAGCCGAACGCCGAGGACACGATGATCACCGCGGCGGAGCTGGTCTCCGCAGCGAAGCCGTTGATCGGGTGCAACTTGACCATCTTGTGGCCGAGCGTCTTGATGATGCGCCAGCCGCCGCCCGCGGTGCCGGCTGCCATCACCAGCGCGCACAGGACCTTCACCCACACCGGAATCGGAAAATGCCCGCCAACGTCCGTCACCCGCAGGAAGTGCAACCACTCCGGCAGGTGATCGAAGTTGTGCGCGAGGGTGGCGTCGGCAAGCGCCAGCGCGATGATGCCCATGGTTTTCTGCGCATCGTTCATGCCGTGCGATACGCCCATTGCCGCGGCCGAGAACAGTTGCGCCTTGCCGAAAAAGAAGTTCACGAATGGCGTGCGCCCGAACCGGCGCAGCCAGCCCCTGCGATTGCCGAACCAGGCGAACAGTGCAAGCAAGGCGCCCATCACCGCGATGCCCAGCACGAAGCCGGCGACTGGCGATGCCACCATCGGCACCAGCACTTTCGGGATCAAGCCGCCGCCGCGCCACCAGTGGTTCGGATCGGTGGCCCAGATGATTGCGTGGAAATTGCCGTCGGAAGCCGCGAACGCGGCGCCGCACAGGCCGCCGATCAGCGCGTGTGACGACGACGAGGGCAAACCGAACCACCACGTGATCAGGTTCCAGATGATGGCGCCCAGCAACGCGCAGATCAGCACTTCACCGCCGACCTGCAACACGCCGGCGTCGATCAGGCCGGTGGCGATGGTGATCGCGACGGCGGAGCCCAGCAACGCGCCGCCAAGGTTGGTCGCCGCGGCCAACAACACCGCCTGCCCCGGGGTCAAGACCTTGGTCGCGACCACCGTCGCGATGGAATTGGCGGTGTCATGAAAGCCGTTGATGTAGGTGAACAC
>JAFEDX010000200.1 GCA_018241365.1 Pseudomonadota bacterium | reverse complement strand
GCTCGCCAACAAGAAGGCCGGCAAGCAGGTGGTCAGCATGGACGACGGCGCGCGCGTGCTGGCACCTGCCTATGTCAACGATCCCGCGCGCGACCGCATCGTCGCAGTGACCACCGAAGGCCATTTGCTGATGTTCTCGGTGGCCGACCTGCCGGAACTCGAACGTGGGCGCGGCAACAAGTTGATCGAAATCCCCAAGGCGAAGCTGGCATCCGGCGAGGAACGCCTGGCGGGCGTTGCAGTCGTCGCGGAAGGTTCGGGCGAGGTGACGTTGTACGCCGGCCAGCGCAAGCTCACCTTGAAATGGGCCGATCTGGTCGAGTACGGCGGCAGCCGTGCGCAGCGGGGCGGACTGTTGCCGCGCGGCTTGCGGCGGGTGGACCGGATCGGAACCACCGGCTGACGCACATTGGGAACTCAACCGGCAATCCGCGATCCAATCCGTGTGCACGCCGAGCCGACTCGTGCGTTATCAGGTTGTCTTTCGAGGGTTGTCCTTCGAGTTTCCGCATGAACACGATCCGCAACACCACCCTGCCATTTGCCTGCCTGTTCCTTGCAAGCATGTTCGCCGGTGCCGCCTGGGCCCAGACCCCCAACGAGCCGCTGAACCTGCAATTGCCGCCGGGCATCGTGCCGGCTGCGGCCGGCTCCGCAGGTGCCCCACCCACGAGCCAGCCTGCGCGTGACGCCCACGGCAACCCGACCAGCGCACCGGGCGTGTACTACGGCGATCACAGCGGCCGCGCAGGCAACATCGACCAACGTGTTGCCGCCCAGCGCTGCGATGATTCCACCTACAACCAGCCGCAGACGCACGGCAGCGTCAGCATGGGCGTGATGGGCGGCAACCACGTCAGCGGCAACTACCAGGCCGGTTCCTTCAGCGTCACGAAAAACCTGGGCGACTGCGAACACCCCACCGGCAGCGTCGGCTTTTCGATCAACGTCGGCCAGTCGCGGCTGCACGGCCGCGGTTGGTAGGTTCCTGCCGTACACCGCGCACCCGCGCACGCGGTTGATATGCGTCTGTACGCAAGCGCACCACTGCGGCACAATCTCCGCATGCACGGCGAATACAAGATGCCCGGGGGCAAGCTGGTGGTGGCCGATCTCGATGTGCGCAACGGCAAGCTGACCCGCGTGCGTATCAGCGGCGACTTTTTCCTCGAACCGGACTCGGCGCTGACCATGATCGACATCGCGCTGGAAGGCCTGCCGGCCAACGCCGACAGCACCCAGCACGCAGCGGTACTGCGAGCGGCGCTCGGGCCGAACGTGCTGATGTACGGCGTTTCCCCGGAGGCCATCGCGGTGGCGGTGCAGCGTGCGCTGGAGCCGACCTCGTGAGCCGCACCGGCTGGAACGATTACAACTGGCAACTCGTGCACGCCCTGCCTCAGCCTCCCGCGTTGCACATGGCACTGGACGAAGTATTGACCGATGAAGTCGCGGCGCGCCGCCGGCCGCCCACGCTGCGGGTATGGGAATGGTCGGCGTCATGCGTGGTGATCGGGCGCTTCCAGTCGCTGCGCAATGAAGTGGACGCGGAAGGTGCGCAGCGCCACGGCATCGAAGTGGTGCGCCGCATCAGCGGCGGCGGCGCGATGTTCATCGAACCGGGCAACACCATCACCTACTCGCTGTATGCGCCGGAATCGCTGGTCGCCGGGATGAGTTTCCAGGAGTCCTACGAGTTCATGGACGCTTGGGTGATCGATGCCTTGCAGGGGCTCGGCATCCACGCCTGGTACCAGCCGCTCAACGACATCACCTCGCCGGGCGGCAAGATCGCCGGCGCCGCGCAGACCCGGCGCGGCGGCGCGGTGTTGCACCACGTCACCATGGCCTACGATATCGACAGCACGAAGATGCTGGAAGTGCTGCGGATCGGCCGCGAAAAACTCTCCGACAAGGCCACCCAGAGTGCGGCCAAGCGGGTCGATCCGCTGCGCAGCCAGACCGGACTCGCACGCGCGGATGTCATCGACAAGATGGTCACGACCTTCCGCACCCGCCACGGACTCGCTGCCGGCCGGTTGTCGGCGGATGAACTGGACCGCGCGAAAGCGCTGGCTGCGTCCAAGTTTTCCACTGCTGCGTGGACCGGCATCGTCCCGTAGGGAATCTGATCAATTGCATTCTCGTCATTCCCGCGAAGGCGGGAATCCAGTTTTTTGTGCCAGCTCGTTGTCGGGCAAAGCCTCTGGATTCCGGGTTCCGCCGCGAAGAGCCGTGGCGGCCGCGGAATGACGAACTGAATCAGGCATGCCACAAGCATCAGTTTCGCCTGTTGGCGCGCGCGCTGACAACCCTCACAATGCCGCGGTCATCGAAGGATTCCCCATGCGCTGGCTTCGACGCGTTCTGCTTGCCCTGATCGTGATTGCGGTCATCGTGTTCGCGATCGGCTGGCGCCTGCTCGCCGGAAGCCGGCCGCAGGCCAACGGCACCGTCACGGTGCAAGGCTTGTCGGCGCCGGTGACGATCGTGCGCGATGCCGACGGCATCCCGACCATCACCGCCGGCAACCGCGCCGACCTCTCGTGGGCACTCGGCTACGTGCACGGTCAGGAACGTTTCTTCCAGATGGACCTGCAACGCCGTGACGCCGCGGGTGAACTGGCGGCGCTGGTCGGCCCCAAGGCGCTGCCGGTCGATGAAAACCATCGCATGCATCGTTTCCGCGTGCTTGCCGCACGCGAACTGGCGCTGATGTCGCCACACCAGCGGGCCCTGATGGACGCCTACACCGCGGGCGTCAATGCCGGGTTGGCGCACCTTGCCGTGCGGCCGTGGGAATACCTGCTGCTGGGCGCAAAGCCGCAACCGTGGACCGACGAGGACAGCATCCTCACCATCGACGCGATGTTCCTCGACCTGAACCAGGATGGCGACAACGCGCGCGAATTGAACATCGCCCGCCTGCGCGCGGCGTTGCCGCGGCCGCTGGTCGATTTCCTGCTGGCGCCGTCGCCGCGCTGGGAAGCGCCGATGCAGGGCGGCCCGACCCAGCCGGTGCCGATGCCGGATGCGTCCGTGTTCGACTTGCGCGGCGCTCCGCAGGGAAAGGTCGCGCTGGCACGCGGCACGCACGCCATCGCGCTGGCCAGCGCCGCCAACACCGGTATCGGCAGCAACGGTTCCGCGGTCGGCGGCAAGCTGGCCGGCGGTGCAGCGCTGCTCGCCAACGATCCGCACCTGGCACTGCGCGTGCCGAACATCTGGTACCGCGCGCAACTGCGTTACCCCGACCCGGCCGACCCGCACAAGACCATCGAACTGAACGGCGTGACCCTGCCGGGCGCGCCGGCACTGGTGATAGGCTCGAACGGGCACATCGCCTGGGGTTTCACCAACAGTTCGGGCGACTGGATGGACTGGGTGCGCGTGATCCGCAACCCGGACAACCCTGCGCAATACAAGACCCCTGAAGGCTGGGCAACGATCACCCAACACGACGAGGTCATCCACGTGAAGGGGGCTCCCGACGCACACCTGACGGTAGACGACACCATCTGGGGCCCGATCATGGGCAAGGACGGCGACGGCACGCCGCTGGCACTGGCATGGGTGGCGCAGGATCCGCACGCGGTCAATCTCAACCTGATCAAGCTGGAAACCGCAACCACGGTGGACCAGGCGCTGGCGCTGGCGCCGACGATCGGCATTCCACCGCAGAACCTCGTGGTCGCCGATGCCTTTGGCGACATCGGCTGGAGCATCGCCGGCAGCGTGATCCCGATTCGCGCCGGCTTCGATCCGTCGGTACCGGCCGACTGGTCGAAACCCGGCACCGGCTGGGTCGCCTACGCCTCGCCTGCGCAGGATCCGCGCATCCACAACCCGGACGACGCGCGCATCTGGACGGCCAACCAGCGCATCGTTTCAGGAGACGCGCTCACCCTGATCGGCGACGGCGGTTACGACCAGGGTGCACGCGCGCAACAGGTCCGCGACGACTTGGCAGCGCGCGACCATTTCACCGCGCAGGACATGCTGGACATCCAGCTCGACGACCGCGCGCTGTTCCTCGCGCGCTGGCAGGCACTGCTGCTGAAGGTGCTGGAGCACTCGAACGATCCCAGGCTGACGGCGCTCAAGCCCTTCGTGCAGGACTGGCAGGCCCGCGCCGCCACCGGCAGCGTCGGTTACCGGATCGTCCGGATGTACCGCGGGAAGGTTCGTGAAAACGTGCTGGCACCGTTCGCCGCGCTCGCCTCGGCCAAGGCCAAGGACTTCGAATGGCCGAGCGCCGAGGTTGGCGAATACGCCACCTGGACCCTGCTGACGCAGCAACCGTCGTGGCTGCTCGACCCGAAGTACAAGGACTGGAATGCCCTGCTGGTCGACAGCGCCTTGCAGGTCGCCGAGGCGTTGGCCGCCCAGCCCGGCCCGCTTGCCGGCAAGACCTGGGGACGGCACAACACCGCGCAGATCGACAATCCGCTGTCGGTGGCGTTGCCCGGATGGCTGGCGGGTTTCTTCGACATGCCGCACGACGAACTGGCCGGCGACAACGACATGCCGCGCGTCATGCACCGCGCATTCGGCGCGTCGATGCGCCTGGACGTGCAGCCCGGCAACGAGGCGCACGGCATCCTGGAAATGCCGGTCGGCCAATCCGACAACCCACTGTCGCCGTGGTTCGGCAAGGGCCACGAAGCCTGGGTCAAGGGCGAAGCGACGCCGCTGCTGCCGGGCCCCGCGAAGTACCGGCTGACCCTGGAACCCGCACGTTGAGCACCCTGTCTCAACCCGTACAGCGTCCCAGGATGCCATGACCACCGTGCGATGATTGACAATTTTCCCGCCCACCGTCGCCGTCGCATCCCTGCACGCGTGCTCGCGTTGTCGGCCGCCGTCGTCCTGCTGTGCGCGTGCACGCAATCCCGGCACGGCATCGCCAGCCACGACGTCGTGTTCGACAACGTGCACTTCCGCGTCGTGACCCTCGACCTTGCCAAGGCCGAACTCGGTCTGCACTGGCGCGATCCGGAAACCGGCCAGCCCTTCGCCAGCATCCACGCGCTGCAGGCATGGGGAACGGCGCATGGACAAACGCTGCTATTTGCGGCGAACGCCGGCATCTACGACGCACGCGGCGAACCGCTGGGCATGTACGTCGAGGATGGCAAGGCCATCAAGGCACTCAATACGGCACATGGCAACCCCGCCTCCGGGAATTTCTCGCTGCTGCCGAACGGCGTGTTCGCGATCGATGCGGACGGTCGCGCCTCGGTGCAGACCACTGCCGCGTTCGCCGCTGCCCACATCCAGCCGCGGGTCGCCACGCAGTCGGGTCCGATGCTGGTGATCGACGGCAAGCTCAATCCCGAATTCGACGCGACATCAGACAGCGTCAAGTGGCGCAGCGGCGTGTGTGCACCACGCCCCGACCAGGTCGTGTTCGCGGTCAGCACCAGCCCTGTCAACTTCCACGCCTTCGCTCAGCTGTTTCGCGACAAGCTGGGTTGCCGCGACGCGCTGTACCTCGATGGCACGCTTTCGCAAATCTACGTGGATGGCAACTACTACGGCGCACCGGCGTTCATGGTGAAACCCTACGCCGGCATCTTTGCGGTGTTCGTGCCGGCCTCGAAATGACCCCTGCCGCCGGCCGCACCCCGCCCACCGGCTGGGTTCGACCCCCAGGCGACGTTGGATGCGCGGAGGTCAGTGTCCGCTGTTCGAAGGCAAGCAGACGCTGGTCGAGGCGCACACACAGGACCAGCCATGGTTGAGGACGCGCCACGATCCAAACTGGTCTTTATTCGCATGCCAAAGCATCACGGCAGGGGACGACTCTCCCGCCTTCACGTCGATGAAACGTCGGTGGGTTTAAAAAACGCCATTGGGTTGTGCGCGAAGCGCGCAGCCACGTCCCGCGTCGGCAGCGCCGACAGTCGCCAAAGGATATCGCCGTGAAAGCATCCCGCCTTCCCGTCGCGTCGCTGGTGGATTTGATGTGCGCGCTGTCCGAAACGGAACCGCGAGTGCTTGAACTGCAAACCTCAGTGACCTGCCCGCATTCGATCACTCTGCGGCCCGGATTTTCGCTGACCGGCGCGGACAAGGACCGCTGCATCCTGAGCTTCGGAAACGGCGACGGCATCGGCCTGACAGCGAACAACCTCGTCACGAACCTCACGGTGATCGCCTCTCCTTCTGCCCGCGCGATCTACACGCAGGCCGGGCTCGCCGACATGGGGACGATCACGCTTGGCGATCTCGCGGTGACCGGGCAGGTTTCCATCATCACCCACGCGGGTACCGACAAGCTGAATCTTGTCGTGGACAAGCTGCACATCGCGGCATGCGATGCCCGCCGTTACAGCGAGCAGCCGCAAAAGTACGGCGTCAATGTGTACCAGGGAGCGCTCACCGTCTACAACTTCAACGGCGGTGCGAAATCCCGGATTACGGCATCGCTCAGCAACGTAAGCGTCGGCGCAAAGAACGCGCCGGTGCTGGGCTCTGGCATCTTCGTCAGCGGCTTCGGCGACCAGAGCGGATTGGTTGAACTCGACACCCTCACGACCGGCGAGGTCCATTCCTCGGGGATCCTGCCGTATGGCACGGCGGACATGATCACCGGAGGCGTCTTCATCGTCTATGGCGTCCACGCCAGACGCGTCGAACACTTCGGTGAAGTCGTCACCTATGGCGTCAATGACATGGTGCTGGACACCTGGGGCACGGTGGACACATGGATCGCACACGCGCCGGTGGTGTCGTATGGACCGAGCGGGATCGGCTTCGTCAACTTCGGCACCGTGGGCGATTTCCGTGCGGAAGCCGAGATCATCACTTACGGCTTGGGTGCACGCGGCTTCAATCAATACGACGGGACCGTTCGCAACATCCGATTCAAGTCGATCGAAACCTTCGGCGACGGCTCGATCGGCATCCAGGTGAGCAAGCCTGTCGGCACGATCAAAGTCGACGGGGACGTCACGACGCACGGTTCGATCGGGAACACGCTGGTCAAGGGCGTGAACATGCAGCTGCCCGCCGAAGCCTTCAGCGTGAAGTCTGGCGGTGTGGTCGAGAAACTCACCATTAGCGGCAATCTCGTCACCCATGGCGCCAAGGTCACAACCTATGCCGTCGAGGGTGGCAGGGTGAATGCGATCGACATCCAGGGCGAAGTCGTTGCCAACGGCCAAGGCTCCGACGCAGTGCTGGTAGCCGACGCGGGTTCGACGCCCCTCACCAAAGTGCGTGCACGCGCCAAAACGGGCAAGGCGCTGGTGGAAGCCGGCGGCGAGATTGTCGATCGAACGGAATTCTCGGCTGCGTGATTGCCTGGTTCGCCAAAAGGCCAGCAATGAGCCGTTGGCGGAAGCAGACGCTTGCCGCCATTTCCGCGTGTATCCGCAACGGGTCGATAAGCGACCCCCAGCCCTAAGTCAGCAGCTTTGGATCCGCTCGCGATCAGGCCAGCAATCGCTCGGCAATGGCCTGATACAAGGCAGGCAGCTTCTCCAGGTCCGTGAGCGCGACGCATTCATCCACCTTGTGGATGGTTGCATTGACCGGTCCGATTTCGACAACCTCGGAGCCGAGCGGCGCGATGAAGCGGCCATCCGACGTACCGCCGCCGGTGCCGGGCTCGGGTTCGATGCCCAATAGATCGCGGCACACACCGATCACTGCTTCGCGCAACTTGCCGCCGCCCGGGGAGTGGAAGGATTCGCCGGAAAGGTTCCACTCGATCGCGGACTCGACGCCGTGTTTTTTCAGGATCGCATCGGTACGTTCACGCAATGACGCCGAAGTGCTGGCGGTGCCGAAGCGGAAGTTGGCGTCAATGACGGCGCTGCCCGGAATCACGTTCAACGCGCCGGTGCCCGCGTGGATGTTGGAGATCTGGAAAGTGGTCGGCGGGAAATCTTCGTTGCCGTCATCCCAGCGCATGGCGACCAGTTCGGCCAAGGCCGGTGCAACAGCGTGGATGGGGTTGCGGGCCTGGTCTGGATAAGCGACGTGGCCTTGCACGCCGTGCACGGTCAGCTTGAACGACAGGGAACCGCGCCTGCCGACGCGGATCAGGTCGCCCAGCCTCGCTTTCGACGACGGTTCGCCGACCACGCACCAGTCGACGCGCTGGCCGGTGTCACGAAAATGTTGCGCGACCCGGCGTACGCCGTCGAGGTTGGTCGGGCCTTCCTCGTCGCTCGTGAGCAGCAGCGCGACCGTACCGCGATGCCCCGGATGCGCGGCCACGAATTGTTCCAGCGCCACCACCATCGCGGCGACGCCGGATTTCATGTCGGCCGCGCCACGCCCGTACAGCTTGCCGTCGCGCACCGTTGGCTCGAATGGCGGTGAAACCCAATCCGTTTCCGGACCGCTGGGCACCACATCGACGTGGCCGAGAAACACCAGCACCGGTCCGCCTTGCCCGTGCGTCGCCCACAGGTTGGAGACGTCGCCGTAATGCAGGTGCCCGCAACGAAAACCCATGCGTTCAAGGCGCGCCGCGATCAGCGCCATGCAGCCCGCGTCTTCCGGCGTCAGCGAGCGGCGGCGGATCAGTTCGCAAGTGAGGTCGAAAACGTGGGACACGATGCATCGCTCGCATGGATGTAAGCGTTGTCCAGCATAGCAACGGGCCGCTCAGCCGGTAAGGGCAACACCCAACAGGTGGCCGACGCCGTACGTGATCGCGGCCGCCGTCGCGGTGATCAACAACTGGCGGGCGATCGAGAAGGCCAGCCCGCGTCCCGTGAACAGCGAGGTGCCGACCGCGATCAGGCACAGCCCGACGAAAGTCGTGCCCATGCTGGCAAACAACGCGACGTGCCCACCGACGAAAAAATAGGGAGCCACCGGAAAGATCGCGCCGAATGCGAAGAAGCAGAACGAGGAAATCGAAGCGCTCCACGCCGAACCGCCGAGCTCGGACGGATCGACACCGAGGTCTTCGCGCACCAGCGTGTCCAGCGCGGCGCGCGGCGTTTCCGACAGGTGTTCGGCGAGATGTTCGGCCTCGGCGCGGCCAAGCCCCTTGTCGCGGTAGATGCCGGCGATGTGGCGCGTGCCTTCCTCCGGCACCACCGCAAGCCGCTCGGCGCGTTCGGTGATCTGCGCCTGGTAGAACTCGCGCGAGGTGTTGACCGACAGCCATTCGCCCAGTGCCATCGAACACGAGCCCGCAACCAGACCCGCAAGGCCCGCGAGCAATACGGCGTGATTGCCGGTATCGGCGCCAGCCATGCCCATCACGAGGCTGACGTTGGAGACCAGCCCGTCGTTGGCGCCCAACACCGACGCGCGCAGGGTGTTGCCGCTTCCGCCACGATCACGGTGCCCGGACGCAACCGCATGCGCCGCCACGAAATGGTCGCGATGGCCGACTCGATCGACCGGCGTTTCCAGATGGTCAGCGTGCTCCAGCCGCATCACGGTCGGCATCACGAAACCCGTGCCGAACCACTTGGCCAACGTGCCGAGCACGCGGATGCGGGTGCGCGGGTGCGGAGGCGGAACGGCTTCACCGAGTTCACGCAACCGCGCTTCCCAGAAGGCGGCGTTGGAACGTTCGCCTTCCGCGATGCGCGAATACGCGCGCGCGAGTCGTGGGTCGCGCGCCAGCGCCGCCAGTCGTGCGTACAGCGCCTCGTTGTCGCGTTCGACGCGCAGGTTCTTCAGGCAACTCTTGGCGTCGTTGCAACTCATGGCGGCATCACCTGCCGAACAACTTCTTGAAGGCGTTGTCGCTGAAGCCGACGCTCACGTTGCCATCGCCGGATACCACCACCGGCCGCCGGATCAACGCGGGATACTCCTTCAGCAGCAGCGTCCACTCGGGATCGCTGCCGGGATTCTTGCGCTGCGGCAACAAGTTGCGCCAGGTGGTCGAGGACTTGTTGACCAGTTTTTCCCAGCCGCCGAGTTGCCGCGCCCAGTCTTTCAATGTCGCCGCGGGAACCGGATCGGCACGGTAATCGACAAACGAATAGGCAACATGGAAACGATCCAGCCAGTTGCGCGCCTTGCGGCAGGTGTCGCAGGTCGGCAGGCCGTAGAGTGTTGTTTGCGCCATACGATGGAGTCTCCGATCAATGTAGGAGCGAGCGTGCTCGCGACGGCCTTCGAATGCCGGTCGCCTGCACGCAGGCTCCTACCCGCTCCGCAGCAATTCGTTGATGGAGGTTTTCGCGCGGGTTTTCTCGTCCACGCGCTTGACGATCACCGCTGCATACAGGCTGTGTGAGCCGTCCGTCGCCGGCAGGCTTCCGGAAACCACCACGCTGCCTGCAGGCACGCGGCCGTACGAAACTTTCTTTGTCGCGCGATCGTAGATACGCGTCGATTGTCCGAGGAACACGCCCATGCCGAGCACGCTGCCGCGTTCGACAATGACGCCTTCGACCACCTCCGAACGCGCGCCGATGAAGCAGTCGTCCTCGATGATCGTCGGGCTCGCCTGCAAGGGTTCCAGCACGCCACCGATGCCGACACCCCCAGACAAATGCACGCTTGCGCCGATCTGCGCGCAGGACCCAACCGTGGCCCAGGTATCGACCATCGTGCCGGCACCGACGTGCGCGCCGATGTTGACGTAGCTCGGCATCAGCACGGCATCTTTCCCGATGAAGGCGCCGCGTCGCACCAGCGCGCCCGGCACCACGCGCGCGCCGGGCTTGCGCAAGGCGGCTTCGTCCGCACCCGCGAAACGCAGCGGCACCTTGTCGAACGCAGCCATCGGCCCGCCATCCATCACACGCACATCGTGCACGCGGAAATACAGCAGGATCGCCTGCTTGACCCAGGCATTGACCTTCCAGCCGCCCTGCCCGTCCGGCTCGGCCACGCGCAGGCGGCCGTCTTCGAGCTGGTCCAGCAGCGCATCCAGCGCGGGCCGCAAGGCGCGCAAATCGTCCTGCCCCAGCACGGCCCGCCGTTCCCACGCAGCATCGATAGTTGCCTGCAACTCATGCATGTCGCGTCTCCTGGGAGTCGGACATGCTGCCGGGTGCCAGCCGCCTCTGCAACGCCTCGCGCAGAGATTCCTGCAATGCGCGGTCGAACGGCGCATCATGCCGATCGCTCAGTTCGAAGAAATCCTCGACCTGGTCGCCGAACGTCGCGATGCGCGCGTCGCGAACGCGCACGCCGACGTCGAGGAACGCCTGCGCAATCGCGACCAGCACGCCCGGCCGGTCGCTGCACACCAGCGCGAGCCGGGTTTCCACCCGCCCATCGCCGCCGTGGAAATCGATCCGCGGCGGGCGCTGGAAATGCCGCAGGCGGCGCGCGAGGCCGCGCTGCGCCGGCTGCACCTGCAAGGTTTCCGCACCCAGCGCACGCAGCAACCGTTCGCGCAGGTCCGCCGCGTGCCCCGCCTGAACCGGTTTTTGCGTGCCCGCCTCCAGCACGGTGAAGGTGTCCAGCGTGCGCCCTTCCTGCGACGTCATCACGCGCGCCGCCACCACGTCGAGGCGCAGGCGATCGAAGATGGCGACCACCGCCGCGAACACGCCATCGCGATCGGGGGTCGCCACGAATACTTCGGTGCCGCCGCGCACGTCCGGCGGACGGATCGCGACTACCGTGCCCGCCTGAGGTGCTTCCAGCAACGCCGCAAGCTGCCACGCCAACAAATCCGGGCTTTGGCGCAGCAGCGCGGCATCCGGAAACGTGTCGAGCAGACGGCCTGCGTCATCTGCATCAACGCCATGCCCGGACAGCAGGGCCAGCACGCGTTCACGCACTTCACGTACCCGCACTTCGGCGCGCGCGGGGCGTTCGAGATCGCGCCGCAACACGTAGCGCGCAGCCAGGTACAAATCCGCCAGCAGGCGATCCTTCCAGGAATTCCACAGCTTCGGGCTGGTGCCGGCGATGTCGGCAATGGTCAACAGGTACAGCATGTCCAGGCGGTCCCAGTCGCCGACCTGTACCGCGAAACGGTGCACGACTTCCGGATCGCCAATGTCCTGGCCTTGCGCCGTGTTGCTCATCAGCAGGTGCCAGCGCACCAGCCATGCGACCTCCTCGATATAGTCATCGCCCATGCCGAGGCTGCCGCAGAACGCACGCGCCTCGGATTCACCGAGTTGCGAATGATCGCCACCGCGCCCCTTCGCGATGTCGTGGAACAGGCCGGCCAGGAGCAGGATCTCGGGCTTGGCCAGACGGCCGAACGCCTCGCAGGCCAGCGGCAGCGCCGCGCGCGCTTCGGGATCGGCATAGCGCGCGATGTTGCGCAGCACGCGCAGGGTGTGCTCGTCCACCGTATAGACATGGAACAGGTCGTACTGCATACGCCCGACCACGCGCGCAAACGGCGGCAGGATCGCGGCCAGCACGCCGTGGCGGTTCAACGCGTCCAGCACGCGCACTGCAGCCGCACCACGCCTGAGCAGGGCGAGGAATGCCGCGAGTACCTCCGGATTCCGGGACAGCGCGGCGCCGTGCACCACCAGCGCTTGTTCGACCGCGCGCATGGTCGCGGCGGTGATGCCCGAACACCCCTTCACTTCGAATTGCCTGGCGAACACCGTGACCAGGCCTTGCGGCGCGCGCAGCAACCAGTCGGGATCGCGCAATTCCAGGCGCGTGCCGCGCAACACGAAATCGGCGTCCAGCACACGCGCCGGTGGCAACGGGTGCAGATATTCCTGGAAACGTTCCAGCAACTGCGTCAGCAAGCGCTCGGTGATGCCGGCAGCCCTGAAATAATCCTGCATGAATCGCTCGATCGCGGCATTGCTGCCGTGGTCGGCATCCCCGAAACCCAGCCGGATTGCCAGCGCGCGTTGCCAGTCGAACAGCAGGCGTTCCTCGGCGCGGCCGGCTTCGAGGTGCAACGCATAACGGTCGCGCCGCAACACCACACGCGCCGCGCGCAATGCGTCGCGTTCGCTGGCTTCGAGCAGGTGCGCCTGCACCAATCCATCAAGGGTATTGGCCCCCACCAGACGCATGCCGAGCCAACGGATCAGGTCGAGGTTGCGCAGGCCGCCGGGTCCGTCCTTGAGATCGGGCTCGAGGTTGTGGGTGGTGTCGTCGAAGCGCGCATGGCGTGCCGCGCGTTCGTCCAGCTTGGCCGCGAGGTAGGCATCCGGCGGCCACAGCGTCGCGTCATCCAGCAACGCACGCAGCGCCTGCGCGAACCGCTCGGCCCCGGCCAGCCTGCGCGCATCCAGCAGGTTGGTGAACACGCCGACATCGGCACCTGCGAGCTCACGGCATTGCGCAAGCGTGCGCACCGCCTGCCCCGGTTTCAGGCCGATGTCCCACAGGCAGGCGAAAAAGAGTTCCAGCGCGTGCATCAGCCCTGGAGCCGGCTCCGGATCGTGCAGCACCAGCAGGTCAATATCCGAATACGGAAACAGCAGGCCATGGCCGAAGCCGCCCACCGCGAACAAGGCCGCGCCATCCGTCTCGCCTGCGCAGGCCGTCCACACATGCACGCACACCATGTCCACGACTTGCGCGCGCGCGCGCGCCAGTTCGCGCGCCTCGGCGCCGTTCCGGAATGCCCCCGCCAACGCGCGCGCATGGTCATCCAGCAGCTGTCGCAACGCTGCGCGTGCGTCGCGCGACACGCCCGAGCGCGGCACCGCCGGCGGCAGGCGCGGTGGCGATGGAATGGGCGTAGCCGCTTGAGCTGACACGTTCGTCGCACTTCGGAGAGCGGGGTTGGTGGCGGGGCGCCGAAACCGCACCCCTGAGCCAGCTTGCAGGGGCAACACCACCGCGCGCAAGCGTGGTGCACGCATCGGCGCAGGTCGATACGCCCGTTACCTGCCTGCAATCCCCGGCTTCACGCGTGTCAGTCGGCGTCCGCTAGGCATCCGGCCATGGCGTAAGTATCTCGTAGCCATCGTCGGTCACCGCGATGGTGTGCTCCCATTGCGCCGACAACGAATGATCCTTGGTCACCACCGTCCAGCCATCCGGCATCTGGCGCGTGTTGCGCTTGCCGGCATTGATCATCGGCTCGACCGTGAAGGTCATGCCCTTCTCCAGCCGCATGCCCTCGCCAGCATGGCCGTAGTGCAGCACCTGCGGCTCGTCGTGGTAGATCCGGCCAATGCCATGCCCGCAGTATTCGCGCACCACGGAATAGCCTGCGGCTTCGGCATGCTGCTGGATCGCATGGCCGATGTCGCCGAGCGTCGCGCCCGGCCGCACCTGCCCGATCCCCAGCATCATGGCCTCGTAAGTGGTGTCGACCAACCGCTTCGCCAGCACCGACGGCTCGCCGACGCAGTACATGCGCGAGGTGTCGCCATGCCAGCCGTCCTTGATGACGGTGATGTCGCAGTTGATGATGTCGCCATCCTTCAGCACCTTGCCCGGGCTGGGGATGCCGTGACAGATCACGTGGTTGACCGAGGTGCACAAGGTCTTCGGAAACCCGCGGTAGCCGACGTTGGCCGGGATCGCGTGCTGCACGTCCACGATGTGGTGGTAGGCGATCTGGTCGAGTTCCTCGGTAGTGACGCCGGGCTTGACGTGATCCTTGAGGACCGCCAGGACTTCGGCCGCAAGACGGCCGGCGACGCGCATCTTTTCGATCTCGTCGGGGGTTTTGGGAATGACGGGCATGTGCGCAATTATCCTTCATCCCGCCAAGACTTGCAGAGGCGCCGGCGGCCGACAGTGCGCCGACGGCCAGACATCGGAGATTTTTCGTGCCGCAATGGGGCATGAAGATATGTCGCCGGCCTGCCCGGCGCCGTCAACGAGTGAACCCATGCCGACTTCCATCGTCATTGTCGACGACTTCCTGAATGATCCGCACGAGTTGCGCAATGCCGCCCTGCGCCTCACCTACCCCGAGCAGGACGGTGCGTTCCCCGGCCGCAATTCGCTCGAGCGCGTGGAAGTGGACGGCTTGGCGCCGGAGGTGTCGCGCATCCTCGGCGAGCCCCTGCGTCCAATCGATCCACTCCAATCGCACGCGAAATGCCGGATCACGCTGGCCGCCGACCGGGGGCGCGGCAAGGTACACGTCGACCGTTCGCACTGGTCGGGGATTCTCTACCTCAGCCTGCCCCAACACTGCCGCGGCGGCACCGACTTCTTCCGCCACAAGCGCACCGGCACCGACCGCGGTCCGCTTGATGCGGAGGAGCTTGCCGCGATGGGATACGCAACGATGCAGGACATGTACCGCGACATCATCGAGAAGGACAGCAACGACGAGAGCGCCTGGGAGCTGGCCATGCGCGTGCCGATGCGCTTCAACCGGCTGGTGCTCCTGCGGCCCTGGTTTTGGCATACCGCCGGCGAGGGGTTCGGCGACCGCAACGAGAACGGCCGGCTGGTCTACCTCATGTTCTTCGACTCCGGGCAGGATTGATCACGCTTGGGACAGGAACCTTTCCGAGGCCAGGCCGACGGCTCCGTGCTCCTCCCGTCGTCCAAACCCCTGCAAGCCTCGGCCCCACGTCCCCCGCACACGGAAGACGCCCCATGCAATGGCTTGGCGAAAGGCCCACTCTTCTGTAAAATGGCCCGGCTCTGCAATGCAGAACCGCCCACGCCGGGCGTCACCGGCGAATCCACACGCAGGCCATGAACCGGCACCGGGGTCCCTCGCAAGAGGGTCGTTGCCGCGGGGCCTGCGGAAGCCCAACCCCGGAATCCGTCGCGCCAGCGCCGTCTACCACGGCAGCGCAATTCGTACCCACGAAGCGGATTCCCACATCGGAGTTTGCAACCATGCCCCAAGTCACCATGCGCCAGATGCTGGAAGCCGGCGTGCATTTCGGCCACCAGACGCGCTACTGGAATCCCAAGATGGCGCCGTACATCTTCGGCGCCCGCGGCAAGATCCACATCATCAACCTTGAAGCGACGGTGCCGAAGTTCACCGACGCGATGAATTACCTGTCCAGCCTCGCGCAAAAGAAGCGCACCGTGCTGTTCGTCGGCACCAAGCGCTCGGCGCGCGAAGCGATCGGCGAGGAAGCCCGGCGTTGCGGCATGCCCTACGTCAATGCGCGCTGGCTGGGCGGCATGCTCACCAACTTCCGCACCGTCAAGCAGTCGGTCGCGCGCTTGAAGGAACTGGAAGCCGCCGAAACCGACGGCACCTTCGAGAAGCTGGTCAAACACGAAGTGCTGTCGCTGCGCCGCGAGCGCGACAAGCTGGAGAAGTCGCTGGGCGGCATCAAGGACATGAAGAACCTGCCCGACGCCCTGTTCGTGATCGACATCGGCCACGAGAACATCGCCGTGCTGGAAGCCAAGAAGCTCGGCATCCCGGTGGTCGCGGTGGTCGACACCAACTACGACCCGACCCTGGTCGAGTACGCCATTCCCGGCAACGACGACGCGATCCGCGCGGTGCAGTTGTATGCGCGTGCCGCCGCCGACGCGGTGCTGGAAGGCAAGGCCGCGGCGCCGATCCAGGGCCGCAGTGACGACAGCGAGTTCGTCGAACTCGATGCCGAAGGCAATCCGGTCGCAGGGAACGGCAAGGACGACGACGGCCGCAAACACACCCGCCGCCCTGCCAGGAAGGCCGCGCCGAAGCACGAAGGCAACGGCAACCACGCCGAGTAAACCGGCTGAAGTATCGCCTCGTGCGTCAAGCATGCCGTCTCTTCTCCCTCCGGGAGAAGAGACGCGAAGCGCCGGAAGAGGGTCCGGTCCTCGCGTTGAATTGGTCAGGCAAGCCCCCATTCTCTTGCGCAGTCTGAACCCTCACCCCTGCCCTCTCCCGACGGGAGAGAGGTTCGAGCCGCAGCATTGCGGCGTCACCAGAACACGAAGAGGTAACCCCATGGAAATCACCGCCGCACTGGTCAAGGAACTGCGTGAACGTTCCGGCGCCGGCATGATGGAATGCAAGAAGGCGCTGACCCAGAACAATGGCGACATCGACGCCTCGATCGAGTGGCTGCGCAAGCAGGGACTTGCCAAGGCCGACAAGAAGGCCGCCCGCGTCGCCGCCGAAGGTCGCATCGCGCTGGCCCAGTCGGGCGGCAACGGCGTGCTGGTCGAGATCAATTCCGAAACCGATTTCGTCGCCAAGGATGAGAACTTCCTGAAGTTCACGGCCGACGTCGCACAGGCCGCACTGGCCAGCGGCGCCAAGGATGCCGAGGCGCTCAAGACCGCCAGGCTGGGCGGCGGCACCGTCGAGGAAACCCGCCAGGCGCTGGTCGCCAAGGTCGGCGAGAACGTGCAGGTGCGCCGACTGGTGCGCACCGACGGCGTGCCCAACCTCGGCGCCTACGTGCACGGCGGCCGCATCGGCGTATTGGTGGCACTGGAAGGCGGCGACGCCGAACTCGCACGCGGCGTGGCGATGCACATCGCCGCAATGAACCCGCAATACGTCGCGCCGGAGAACGTGCCGGCCGAGTTCGTCGCCAAGGAAAAGGAAATTTCCCTCGCCCAGATGAGCGACAAGGACAAGCAGAAACCCGCCGAGATCCAGGAAAAGATGATCGCGGGCAAGATCAAGAAGACGCTCAACGAAATCTCCCTGACCGGCCAGCCGTTCGTGCTCGACACCAACGAAACAGTCGGCGACGCGTTGGCGAAAGCCAAGGCCAAGGTGTTGTCGTTCCAACGCATCGCGGTCGGCGAAGGCATCGAGAAGGTGGTCGAGGACTACGCCGCGGAAGTGATGAAACAAGCTGGCTTGGCTTGAACCGGGCCAAGGTTGAACCCGGAAAAGCCGCGAGCAATCGCGGCTTTTTTTGTGCCGCCAGACAGCGCGCTTCGCTACAATCGACGCGTTTGCCCACCCGGAGATCCGTGCATGGCCGCCAAGCCGAAGTATCAACGCATCCTGTTGAAGCTGTCCGGCGAGGCGTTGATGGGTTCGGGCGACTACGGCATCGACCCGGCGGTGATCGGCCGGATCGCCGACGAAATCCTGGAGGCACGCACCTTCGGCGTGGAAATCGGCGTGGTGATCGGCGGCGGCAACATCTTCCGCGGCGCCGGCCTCGCCGAGGCCGGCATGGATCGCGTCACTGGCGACCACATGGGCATGCTGGCGACCGTGATGAACGCGTTGGCGATGCAGGATGCCGTGGAAAAGCGCGGCGGTTTCGCGCGCGTGATGAGCGCGCTGCAAATCCACGACGTGTGCGAGGACTTCATCCGCCGCCGTGCGATCCGGCACCTCGAAAAAGGCCGCATCGTGCTGTTCGCGGGCGGCACCGGCAATCCCTTCTTCACCACCGATTCGGCGGCCGCGCTGCGTGCGATCGAGGTTGGCGCCGACCTGCTGCTGAAAGCGACCAAGGTGGATGGCGTGTACAGCGCCGACCCCAAGAAGAAGAAGGATGCGCAGCGCTTCGAACACGTCAGCTACGAGGAAGTGATCGCACGCAACCTGAAGGTGATGGACACCGCCGCGATCGCGCTGTGCCGCGACCACGGCCTGCCGCTGCGCATCTACGACATGACCCGCGAAGGCAACCTCATGCGCATCCTGCGTGGGGAACCGGTGGGCACGCTGGTGAGCAACGGCTGAGCCAGTCAACGCGGGCACGCCCGCGGAGCGGCGTTCGCAAGGCGCCATCCATGTCCCACCCAAGGGACGACCGTCCATGGCCAAGTGCTCCGCGATCGCCCGCACGCAGGCTCCTGCCTTATAATTCCGCGTCCCATCGCGATCCGGAACCACCATGCTCGATGACATCAAGCGCGACAGCCAGGCCCGCATGGGCAAAAGCGTGGAAGCCCTGCGCCACGAGCTGTCGCATCTGCGCACCGGGCGTGCCAGCACTGCGCTGGTCGAAGGCATCAAGGTGAACTATTACGGTTCGGACGTGCCGCTCAACCAGGTCGCCACGGTCGCGGTCTCCGACGCGCGCTCGCTGACGATCACGCCGTATGAGAAGCAGATGGTGACGCCGATCGAAAAAGCGATCATGGCCTCCGACCTTGGCGTGACGCCGACCACGGCAGGCACGGTGATCCGGCTCAACATGCCGGCGCTCACCGAGGAGCGCCGCAAGGAACTGGCCAAGCACGTCGGCCACGCCGGCGAAAATGCCAAGGTCGCGGTGCGCAACATCCGGCGCGACGCGCTGCAGCAGATCAAGAACCTGCTGAAGGACAAGCAGATCAGCGAGGACGACGATCGCCGCGGGCAGGACGACATGCAGAAACTCACCGACCGCTTCATCAAGGAAGTCGATGTGACGGTGCAGGCCAAGGAACAGGAGCTGCTGGCGCTGTAGGCGCCCTTCGGAGCGCTTCGCCCGAGGCGCGACGATACGGCATGCGACCAAGGGTCGGGGTGACGATGGCTTGCAACAGGCTGCGGGGACTTTCCGGATGACCGACGGCAGCACCGAATTCGACAGCGCGACCACCGCACCGGCCATCATTCCCCGCCACATCGCCATCGTGATGGATGGCAACGGCCGCTGGGCCCGCCGCCGCGCGCAACCGCGCAGCTTCGGCCACCGCGCCGGCCAGAAAGCTGTGCGCACCACCGTGGAGTACTGCCTGCGCCACGGGGTCGGCGTGCTGACGCTGTTCGCGTTTTCGTCCGAAAACTGGAAACGTCCCGATGCCGAAGTCGGAGCGTTGATGGAGCTGTTCCTGAAGGCGCTCGACAAGGAAATCGACGAGCTGCACAAGAACGAAGTGCGCGTCCGTTTTCTCGGCCAGCTCTCGGCGTTCTCCGAAGCCCTCCGCACCCGCATGCACGCGGCAGCCCTGCGCACCGCCGGCAACGCACGCCTGACGCTCAACGTCTGCGTCAGCTATGGCGGGCGCTGGGATATCGCGCAGGCCGCGCGCCGGGCCGCCGAAGCAGCGGTCGCAGGAGAACTGGACGCCGCCACGATCGACGAGGCCGTGCTGGCGCCGTTCCTGTGCCTCGCCGACGTGCCGCCGCCGGATTTGCTCATACGCACCGGTGGCGAGCGTCGCATCAGCAACTTCCTGCTCTGGCAACTGGCCTATGCCGAACTGTATTTCACCGATACGCTGTGGCCCGACATGGACGCCGCCCAGCTCGATCACGCGCTGGATGACTACGCACGCCGCGAACGCCGTTTCGGCTGCGTGCCCGATCCCGTGACCGCACGCGCCAGTTAGGGACCATCGATGCTGAGGCAACGCGTCATCACCGCCATCATCCTTGCGCCGCTGATCGTCGCGCTGATTTTCCTGACCAGGGGCCCGGTGTTCGCGACCCTGCTGGTGCTGATCTTCCTGCTGGGAATGTGGGAATGGACGCGGATGGCCGGCGTGCGCGGCCAAGTGCTGCGCGGCGCCTGCCTGATCGGCTACGCAATCATGTTTGCGCTGCTGTGGCCGGTGTGCCAATCACCGTGGTGGTGGCTGCCGGTGCTGGCGGGACTGGCGTGGTGGCTGTTGGCGCTGGTCTGGTTGGGTCACTACCGCTTCGCGCTGGAGCCGACGCCTACCCACGCGGCCGTGAAACTGGTTGCCGGCGCTTTCGTGGTGGTTCCTGCCTGGTGCGCGGTGGTGGTGATGCACGGCAATCTGGCGGTACCCAACACCGGCCGCGGTCCATGGTGGGTGCTGTTTTTCGCCTGCATCGTGTTCGCCGCCGACATTGGCGCCTATACCGCCGGCAGGCGCTGGGGTCGCAACAAACTGGCGCCCAGCATCAGCCCCGGCAAGACCCGCGAAGGCGTGTACGGCGCGTTGGTGTGCTCGGGTATCGTGGGTTTGGTCGGCGGCGCCTTGTTGCACGTGCCGACCGGCTTGCTGCCGGCAATCGTCGTGCTGGCCCTGGTGACGGTGCTGTTCTCGATCGTGGGCGACCTGTTCGAAAGCCTGATCAAGCGCCACGCCGGCGTGAAGGACTCGGGAACCCTGTTCCCCGGCCACGGCGGCGTGTTCGACCGCATGGACTCCCTTGTCGCGGCTTTGCCGGTGTTCGCACTGGGCAAATTCCTGCTGCGCCTGTGACGCGGAACTGTCCGCGCCTGGCCGCGGTCAATGACCCCATGTGCGCCAAGCGCGTTTACCAGCCCGTCTGGTTGACTGGCTTATGATGGGCACCGATCGGAACACGGCCGCAGACGCATGAGCGATTTCCTGAACATCCTTGGCTCGGCATGGTGGATGATCGTCACCCTGGGCATCCTGGTGACCTTCCACGAATTCGGGCACTTCTGGGTGGCGCGCCGCTGCGGCATCAAGGTGCTGCGCTTCTCGGTGGGCTTCGGCAAGCCGATCAAGTCGTGGTACGGCAAGGACGGCACCGAGTACTGCGTTGCCTGGATCCCGCTGGGCGGCTACGTGAAGATGCTGGACGCCCGCGAAGGCGACGTCGATCCGGCGGATCGTCCACGCGAATTCACCGGCAAGCCGATCTGGCAGCGCATCCTGGTGGTGGCGGCTGGACCGGCCTTCAACCTGATCTTCGCCGTCGCAGCATTCTGGGCAATGCTGGTGATCGGCAAGCCGGACTTCCAGCCGCTGGTCGGCGACGTCAGCCATCTCGCGGCGCAGGCCGGCATCCAGACCGGCGACCGCGTGTTGAGCGTCGCTGGCCAGCCCATTGCCAACTGGACCAGTCTCGGCCTTGCGCTGGCCAATGCGGCGCAGGCGCGCCAGCCGACGCCGCTGCAGGTGCGCACGCCATCCGGCGCCGTGCAGACGCACGTATTGCACTTCGACAAATTGCCGCCTCACCCCAGCGACCAGTCCATCATCGAGCAAACCGGCATGGTGCCGCTGCAACGCACGCTGCCACCGGTGGTGGGCAAACTGGTGCCTGGCGGCGCGGCCGAAGCCGCCGGAATGCGCGCGGACGATCGCGTACTCAGCATCGACGGCGCCCCGGTCACCGACTGGAACCAGCTGACCGAAACCACCCGCAGGCTGGCCGGCCCAGACCGCAAGCTGGCGCTGGTGGTCGAACGCGACGGCCAGCGCATGGCCCTGAGCCTGCAGCCACGCCTGACCAGCGAGCCCGACGGCAGCAAGGTATGGGCCATCGGAATCTATGCCAGGGTCGCGACCGCGAAATACGACACCGTGCTGCGGCGCGGTCCCATCGAGGCCATCCCCGCCGCGTTCACCCAGATGTGGGACCTCACTGCCACCACGGTGAAGATGCTGGGCCACATGTTGACCGGCTCGGCGTCCCTGTCCAACCTGTCGGGTCCGATCTCCATCGCGCAATACGCGCAGACCTCCGCGGAAATGGGGCCAGCGTGGTTTCTGTACTTCCTCGGCATCATTTCGCTCAGCCTCGGCATCATGAACTTGTTGCCCATCCCGGTGCTGGATGGCGGGCACCTGCTCTATTACGCCATCGAACTGGTCAAGGGCAGCCCGCTTTCCGAACGCGCGATGGCGGCCGGCCAGTACATGGGCATGGCCCTGCTGGTGATGCTGATGGGACTGGCCTTCTACAACGACATCCTCAGGCTGCTTTCATGACGGCGGCAGCCTCCGCAGCAGGACGCGGCACCCGCGCCCACGGACCCCGCGCCCGTGCCCGTTGATCCCCGCCGCTTTCCCGTGCGCGGCCGCGCCTGTACGATGCACGGTTTGCGTGTCAATCCTTGAGTCCTGGAATCGACGATGAAGCGAGTCGCCGCACTGATCCTGTTCGCCGCCCTGTCTGCGCCCATGGCGGCGTACGCCTTCCAGCCGTTCACCGTCAGCGACATCCGCATCGAGGGCCTGCAACGCATCGCGGCCGGCACGGTGCTGAGCTACCTGCCGGTCGAGCCCGGCCAGACCATGACCGATGCGACAGCGCAGAAGGCCATCCAGGACCTGTTCAAGACCGGCTTTTTCAATAACGTGCAGCTGGAACGCCAGGGCAACATCCTGATCGTGAAGGTCAGCGAACGCCCATCGATCGCCAGCCTGACCGTGCACGGCAACAAGGACATCAAGACCGACCAGTTGATGAAGGGCCTGAAGTCCGCAGGCCTTGCCGAAGGCCAGACCTTCGACCGCCTCACCCTCGACCAGCTGCGCCAGCAGCTGGTGGCGCAGTACAACGACCGCGGCAAGTACAACGTCGAGGTCGATCCGCACGTCACCAACCTCGACCGCAACCGCGTGGCCATCGACATCGAGATCAAGGAAGGCAAGGCCGCCAAGATCCAGGAAATCAACATCGTCGGCAACCGCGCGTTCACTGACAGCGAAATCCGCGACGACTGGGAATCGGGCACGCCGAACTGGACCTCGTGGTATTCCAACAACGACCAGTACTCGCGCGAAAAACTCTCGGGCGACCTGACCAAGCTGGCCTCGTACTACCTCGACCGCGGCTACGCCGATTTCAACATCAATTCCGCGCAGGTCACGATCAGCCCGAACAAGCGCAACATCTACATCGCCGCCGGCATCCACGAAGGCGAGATCTTCAAGATCTCCGACATCCACCTGCTCGGCACCCTGATCCTGCCGGAAGAAGCGCTGCGCAAGGTGCTGCGCATCAAGCCCGGCGAGGTGTTCGACCGCCACAGCATCGAGCTGTCCTCGGACGCGATCACCGACGTGTTGTCGAACATCGGCTACGCGTTCGCCAAGGTCCAGCCAATTCCGAAGATCGACGAGCAGAACCGCACCGTGGACCTCACCTTCTTCGTCGATCCGGGTCCGCGCGTGTACGTGCGCCGGATCAATTTCAAGGGCAATACCGCGACCCAGGATCAGATCCTGCGCCGCGAAATGCGCCAATACGAAGGTGCGTGGTATTCGCAGGCCGCCATCGACCGTTCCAAGGTGCGCCTGCAGCGCACGGGCTTCTTCAAGGACGTCAACGTCGACACGGTCAAGGTCCCGGGCACCACCGACCAGGTCGACCTCAACGTCAAGGTCAGCGAGGAATCGTCCGGCCAGTTCCAGTTCGGCGTGGGCTACTCGCAAGTGTCCGGCATCATCCTCAGCACTTCGATTTCCAACAACAACTTCCTCGGCACCGGCAACCGCGTTTCGGCCACATTCCAGAAGAGCCTGTTCCTGAAGCAGTACACGGTGTCGTTCTTCGACCCGTACCTGACCGACAGCGGCATCGGCATCGGCTACACCGCCAGCGTGCTGAAGTTGAACCAGGCCGAGCAGAACATCGCCTCGTACCTGTCCGACACCGACGCATTCTCGACCTACCTGAGCTTCCCGATCAGCGAGACCGACAGCATCAACGCCGGCATCGGCATCAACAAGACCAAGCTCGACCTGATCCCCGGCTACACGCCGCAGGTGTTCTTCGACCAGACCATCAAGATCGGCCACTACACCATCCACAACGTGCCGCTGACGCTTTCCTACGCGCACGACACGCTCAACAAGTTCTTCAAGCCGACCCGCGGCGGCCTGCAGCAGATCAGCGCCGAGATCGGCCTGCCGGGCGGCACGGTGCCGTATTACAAATTGACGATGTCGACCAGCGACTACTTCCCGTTGCCGTTCGATTTCACCGGCCACGTGTCGGGCACCCTCGGGTACGGCAAATCCTATTCCAAGGACGTGACCGTGCAGTACGCGGACGCCGACGGCATCATCCGCACCATGTCGTTCCCGTTCTTCCAGAACTTCTACGCCGGCGGCGTGCGCGACGTGCGCGGTTTCCAGGACAACACCCTCGGTCCGCGCATCTGTTCCGGCCTGATCGACGCGAACGGCCAACCCGACCCGACTGCGCTCTCGAACAACGGCACCTGCTCCGGCGGACCGTCCTACCGGCCGATGCCGGTCGGCGGCGCGTTCAAGGTGCTGGGCAGCGGCGAACTGATCCTGCCGTTCTTCAAGGACAATCCCAAGGCACGCATCTCGCTGTTCGCGGACGTGGGCAACGTGTTCTCCAGCTACAGCGCGTTCCAGGCCTCGGACCTGCGCGCCTCGGTCGGCATTTCGCTGCAGTGGATCGCGCCGGCCGGCCCGATCGTGATCAACCTGGCGCAGCCGGTACGCGACAAGCCGGGCGACAAGCCGTTCGAAGAGACGCTGCAATTCTATTTCGGCCGGACGTTTTAGTCGGTGGGGCCATGCTCGAGCATGGCCCCATCGCCCAAAACGGAAACGCTACTCTCCCACAACCCCCGATCAAGCCGTTGCACGGCAACGGTTTGATCGCCCCCTTGACTCAAGGGG
Source organism: Pseudomonadota bacterium (assembly GCA_018241365.1). Classification (GTDB taxonomy): domain Bacteria; phylum Pseudomonadota; class Gammaproteobacteria; order Xanthomonadales; family Rhodanobacteraceae; genus 66-474. The sequence goes on along the minus strand of JAFEDX010000200.1, from coordinate 27,123 downwards.
GCTGAAACAGCACGCATACCGATACAATTCCGGCGCAGCCCACACAAGGCGCCGACCATGCACGCGCCCGGAAACACGCTTCGATCGCAAGAGCGAATGGAACAGTCAACCGGCTATCGCATCGACGAACTGGCCAGGCGTTTTGGCCTCGAGGCACGCGGCGACGCTACGCGCGTGATCCGGGGCGTCGCGCCGCTGGCGCACGCACAGTGCGACCAGTTGGCATTCCTGGCCAATCCCCGTTACGCAAGTGACTTGGCGTGCACGCGGGCCGGCGTGGTGGTGCTGCGCGCCGAACACGCCGACGCCAGTCCGGTGCCGGTCCTTGTCGCCAGCGATCCCTACCTCGCCTACGCACGGCTCGCGGCATTGTTCGAACACGCCCCCGCGTCCGAACCCGGGATCCACGCATCGGCCGTAGTCGCGGCCGACGCACAAATCGACGCTTCGGCCAGCGTGGGACCGGGCTGCGTGATCGAATCGGGCTCCGTGATCGGGCCAGGCGTGGTGCTCGGCGCATATTGCGTAATCGGTCCGGACTGCACGGTCGGCGCGCAAGCGCGGCTCGGCGCGCACGTCACCCTGGTCACGCGCGTTGCGCTCGGCAAGCGCGTGCTGGTCCACCCCGGCGCAGTGATCGGTGCCGACGGTTTCGGCCTCGCGCGCGACCAGGAAGGCTGGGTCAAGGTGCCGCAACTGGGCGGTGTGCGCATCGGCGACGATTGCGAGATCGGCGCCAACACCACGATCGACCGTGGCGCGCTGGAAGACACCGTGCTGGAAGACGACGTGCGCCTCGACAACCAGATCCAGATCGCGCACAACGTGCAGATCGGCGCGCATACCGCGCTGGCAGGCTGCGCGGCCGTCGCGGGCAGCGCGAAGATCGGCAGCAACTGCCAGATCGGCGGCAGCGCCGGCGTGCTCGGCCACCTCGAAGTCGCCGACGGCGTTACCATCACGGCGATGACCCTGGTGACGCATTCCATCCGCAGCAGCGGCGTGTATTCTTCCGGCGCGCCGCTCGAGGAAAATCACGCGTGGCGCCGCAACGCCGCGCGGATGCGCCAGCTCGACGCGATGGCGCGCCGCATTGCAGCGCTGGAAAAACAGGTGGAAGCCTTGACCAAGGAACGCAGCTGATGAACGACATCGCCTCTCCGGTAACCCTGCCCGTTGATGCGGAACGGATCGCGGCCATCCTGCCGCACCGCTATCCGTTCCTGCTGGTCGACCGGGTGGTGGCACTCACGCCGGGCAAGGACATTGTCGCCATCAAGAACGTCACCCTCAACGAGCCGTTCTTCACCGGCCACTTCCCCGGCCATCCGGTCATGCCCGGCGTGCTGATCATCGAGGCGCTGGCGCAGACGTCGGGCTTGCTGATCGGGCTTTCGGGCACGCAGGCTGGCAAGGAAGACCGCATCTTCTACCTGGCCAAGGTGGACGACGCGCGCTTCCTGAAACCCGTGGTGCCGGGCGACCAGCTGCGCCTGGAAGTGCAGATGAAACGCCTGATACGCAGCATGGGCATCTTCACCGCGCGCGCGGTCGTGGACGGCAAGGACGTTGCCACCTGCGAACTGATGTGCGCGGAAACGACTCGGTGAGCAACGTCCACCCGAGCGCGATCGTCTATCCCGGCGCACGGCTGGCTGACGACGTCAGCGTCGGGCCCTACGCGGTAATCGAGGACGGAGTCGTGATCGGACCCGGCTGCCGCATCGGCGCGCATGCCCTGCTGCAGGGCCCGACCCGGATCGGCCGCAACAACCACATCCATGCCTACGCCGCGATTGGCGGCGACCCGCAGGACAAGAAATACCGCGGCGAGCGCAGCGAGCTGGTGATCGGCGACGGCAACACCTTCCACGAATTCGTCACCATCAACCGCGGCACCGCCGAGGGCGGCGGCGTCACCCGCATCGACGACGACAACTGGATCATGGCCTACGTGCACGTCGCGCACGATTGCCACGTCGGCAGCCACACCATCCTTGCCAACAACGCCACCCTCGCCGGCCACGTCGAACTCGACGACTGGGTGGTGCTGGGCGGCTTCGCCGGCGTGCACCAGTTCTGCAAGATCGGCGCGCACGCGTTCGCCGCGATGTATTCGGCCATCAACCGCGACGTGCCGCCTTTCATCTACGTCGCTGGGCAATTCGCCGAGCCGCGCGGCGTCAACGCGGAGGGTCTCAAGCGCCGCGGTTTCGACGCCGAGCGCATCGCCGCGATCAAGCGTGCCTACCGCACGCTCTACATGTCGCACAAGACGCTGGAGGAAGCCCGCGCGGCACTCGCCGAACAAGCCGACGCCAGTGCGGACGTGCGCGCGTTCCGCGACTTCATCGACCGCAGCGAACGGTCGCTGGTGCGCTAGTGGCGACGCCGGGGGGCAAACCGGTATTTGCGATGATCGCTGGCGAGGACTCCGGCGACCTGCTGGGCGCCGACCTGATCGAAGCCCTGCGAGCTCGTTTTCCACGTGCGAGCTTCGTGGGCGTCGGTGGGCCGCGCATGCGCGCGGCCGGCTTCGACGCGTGGCACGACGTGTCGGAACTGTCGGTGATGGGCTTCGCCGAGGTGCTGCGCCACCTGCCACGGTTGTTGCGCCTGCGTACTTCGCTGGCGCAACGCCTGGTGGCGCTCAAGCCCGACGTGTTCATCGGCATCGATGCACCCGACTTCAATCTCGGACTCGAAAAAAAACTGAAGCAGGCCGGCATCCGCACGGTGCATTACGTCAGCCCGTCGGTCTGGGCCTGGCGCGAGAACCGCGTGGAGAAAATTGCACAAGCCGTCGATTGCGTGTTGTGCCTGTTCCCGATGGAGCCCGCGATCTACGCGAAGCATGGCGTCAACGCGCGTTTCGTCGGCCATCCACTCGCCGACCGTTTTCCGTTGGTTCCCGACCGCGAAGCAGCGCGGCACGCACTCGGCCTCGCGGACGGCGCACACGTGCTGGCCGTGCTGCCCGGCAGCCGGCTGTCGGAGATCCGCAGGCTGGGAGCGATCTTCCTCGACGCTGCACGGCGCGTTGCCAATGACATCCCGAACCTGCAGATCGTGATTCCCGCGGCAAATGCTCGTTGTCGTGCGGCGATCGACCACCTGACACGCGAATCAGGACTCGTGGAATCCGCGCTGGTCCTGGATGGCGAAGCCCATCGCGCGATGGTCGCTTCCGACGTGGCGTTGCTGGCATCCGGTACCGCGGCCCTGGAAGCCATGCTGGCCAAGCGCCCGATGGTGGTCGGTTACCGCATCGCACCGTTGACCCACGCCCTCGTCAAGGGCCTCGGCATGTTGAAGACGCACGTCTACTCATTGCCAAACGTGCTCGCCGGCAAGACGCTGGTTCCGGAGCTGATGCAAGGCGACTGCACGCCTGCCAAACTGGCGCAGGCCGTGCTGCACTGGTTCCACCATCCCGGTGAGTGCGAGGAATTGGGCCACGAATTCGAACGCATGCATCTCGCGCTGCACGCGGGTGGCGGCGCAGCCGATTCAGCCGCACGCGCAATCGGACAGTTGCTCGCGCGACCCGCCCAAGGATCAACGCCGGCATGAACGCGACGCGCCGACTTTTCGCACCCCTGCGCTGGCGCCATGCGTGGCGACTCGGCATCGCCACGGTGGTCTTGCTGGCCACGGTATGGCTCGGTCCGCTGGCCGAACTCACGCTCCCCGCCGGCCTGTTCACGGCGCTGCTCCTGGCTGGCATGGTGCTGTTCGCCCTTGCCGCCAGCCATCGCCTTGCATTCGGCATCGTCGCCGGCTGCCTGCCGATGCTGCTGCTGGCCATCGCGGCGAACATCAAGTTCCGCTACCTGTCGACGCCGCTGCTGGCGCCCGACCTCATCTATTACCTCAATGCCGAAGTCGCGCAGACCCTGCTGCGCTATCCGTTCATCATCGCCGCGATCGTGGCGGCACTGGTGCTGACGCCCCTGCTGCTCGTGCTGCTTTGGCGTGGCGACATCAGGTTGGCGCCCATCACGTGGCCGCGCACCAAGCGCGCGGCGGCCCTTGCAATTGCGCTGGTGATACTGGTTGTCACACTGTACCCGCGCGGCCTGTTCGCCGGTGTCTACGACAAAGGCATGTGGGAAATGATGAACGACACGGGCTTCGTGTCGGATTTCATCGTGTCGATCCGCAGCGCGCACGTGACCGAACCGTCATTCCGGATTGCGGATGCCAGCCGCGACAACTGGCAAGCGCTCGCCGCCCAACCTGCACGCGACACCCGCCGACCCGACATCGTCGCGGTGCTGGAAGAAAGCACCTTCAATCCGCGCATGCTCACCGCCTGCACGTCGAAGCTGTGCGACGTGCGCATGTTGCAGCCCGACGCCGACACCATCGCGCACGGCTGGTTGAACGTGCATACCTGGGGTGGCGGTACCTGGACCAGCGAGTTTGCCTTCCTCACCGGCCTGCCGCACACCCTGTTCGGCCCGGCCGGCATGTACGCGCCGTTCAACCTCGCGCCGCGCATCCGTTTCACCCTGCCGCGCCTGCTGGACGCGGACGGTTATCGCACCGTCGGCATCTACCCCACCGACGGCGATTTCATGAACGGCCGCGACGCGTATGCCGACTATGGCTTCGACGCATTCTACGGCGGCCAGGAACTGAAGCTCGACTGGGGCGCCACCGATGCCGACGTATTCAAGGCCTTCGAGCGCGTATTCGCCGTGGAAAAAGCCAAGGCGCACGGCAAGCCGCTGTTCGTGTTCATGCTGACGCTGTACCAGCACGGTCCGCACATGACGCCGTACAAGGAAATGCCGGCGCCCTACAACCACGCACTGTTCCCCGGCAAACTCGCGCCCGGCAACGCGCCGCTGGATGACTGGCTAAACCTCAACGTCACCAATTACCTGCAGCGCCTGTCGATGTCGGACGCTGCAATTACCCAGCTCGAAACCTTCCTGCGCCGCAACGACCGGCCAGCCCTGCTGCTGCATTTCGGCGACCACCATCCCTCGTTCGACGGCGCCATCACCGCGCTGGCAAAAAGCGTCCCGCCCGAAGTGCCCGACGCGCAATATGCGACGTACTACATGCTGAAGGGCTTCAACCTTCCCATCCGCCCCGAAAACTATCCGGAGCTTGACATCGCGTACCTCGGTTCGCTGGTATTGGATGCCGCAGGCTTGCCGCGCGATCCGTTTTTCACGGCGAACACCCTGCTGCGCGACCGCTGCGATGGACACCAGCTCGACTGCCGGAATTCCGCGCTGCGCGATTCGTATCGCGCCTGGATATTCGGCAAGCTGGGCGACCTGCAGTGATGAACATTCGCGCGATGTCCGCGCGCATCGCCGGCGTGGACGAAGCCGGGCGCGGACCGCTGGCCGGGCCGGTGGCGGTGGCCGCCGTGATCCTGGACCCCGCACATCCGATCGACGGCCTCGCCGATTCCAAGCAACTCTCCGAAAAACGCCGCGGGCAATTGTTTCCCCTGATCATCGAGCGCGCCCTCGCCTACGGCATCGTGTGCGTGGAAGCGGCCGAGATCGATCGCATCAACATCCTGCAGGCGACGCTGCTCGGCATGACCCGCGCTCTGGAACGCCTGGCCGTGCCACCCACGCTCGCGCTGATCGATGGCAACCGTCTGCCGAAATCGCTGCCCTGTTCCGCCCGCGCGATCGTCGGCGGCGACGCCAGCGAGCCCGCGATCAGCGCGGCATCCATCCTCGCCAAGGTCACCCGCGACCGTATCCTCGTCGAGTACGACGCACGCTGGCCGGGTTACGGTTTTGCGCAACACAAGGGCTATCCCTCGCCCGCGCATCTCGCGGCGCTGCAACGCCTCGGGCCATGTCCGGAACACCGGCGCAGTTTCGCGCCGGTGCGCGAAGCGTGCCTTCGCCATGGGTAAGCAGCAGCCGCCCGCAGGCGACCCGAAGCCGTCATGCAAACCCTTCGGCGAAGGTCTGCCTACAATCCAGCGACCATGGACCGCGGCACCGGGGGTTGTCGACGCCAAGCACCAGAACCCTTCAATGTTGCCAAGCCGTCCGTGCAAACGTGCAAGAATCCATCATTTGGAAATCAACCATGCTGAAACTGGAAAACAAGACTGCGCTCATCACGGGTTCGGGGGCGGGCATAGGTCGCGCGACGGCCTTGCTCTTTGCAGCAGAAGGAGCGCGCATTGCGGTGGTGGAATGGAACCCGGAAGCGGGCCAGGAAACGGTCCGTCTGGTGCAGGCACGGGGCGGGCAAGCGTTGTTCATCCAGGCCGATGTGTCCGAGCCCGACCAGGTGGAAGCGGCGGTGGCGCAGACCGTCAAAGCCTTCGGTGGCCTGCATGTGCTGCACAACAACGCCGGCGGCTCCACTACGCGCGACTCGCGGGTGAGTGATGCACCCATCGACGAGTTCTGGGCGCGCATCAAGATCGACTTGTTCGGAACCTGGCTGGGTTGCCGGTTTGGCATACCGGCGATCATCGCCAGCGGTGGCGGCGCGGTGATCAACATGACCTCGATCTTCGCCTTGATCGGCACCCACAACAAGGATTCGTACACCGCCGCCAAGGGCGCCATCAGCGCCTTGACCCGCTCCATGGCCGTCGAATATGCGGCCGAGCATGTACGTGTCAACGCGCTCGCGCCGGGTGCCACCGCCACCGAGCGGGTGCTCAAGATGATGGGGCAAGGCGACGCCACGAACCTGTCAGCCCAAAACCAGTTGTTTGGCATGGTGGCGCCGGAAGATGTGGCGAAGGCGGCCTTGTTCCTGGCCTGCGACGACTCACGCTCGACCACGGGACACATCCTGTCGGTCGATGGCGGCCTTACCATCTCCTGAAGACACACAGACCCTGCGGCCAACAGGAGGACACCATGACCACCAAAGGCTTTGTCGTTTCGCATCTGAAAGATGCCAGGTTCGAACGTGGCCTGCGCTCGTTCTTCGAGTACCGCGATCTCGGCATCAAGGAGGCGACGGAAGGACGCGTCAACGCCCACGTGATCCGCGCGGCGGCCGGAACTGAGTTCTCGGGCCACCCGCATCTCCATCACCTGGATTTCCAGCTGGTCTACATCCTCAAGGGCTGGATCGAGTTCGAGTATGAGGGGCAAGGGCTGGTTCGACTCGAGGCAGGATCCTGTGTCCACCAACCACCGGAAATACGCCACCGCGAGCTCGGCCACAGCGAAGACATCGAAATGCTGGAGATCGTCCTTCCTGGAGACTTCGCCACCGAAGAAATCCCGGCCGTGGATGGCTAGCGCGGTCGAATCGCATGCCGTCAACCCGTTTTCCCGCTGTGCGATCCGGACCCGCCAGCGTTGACTGGAGAGTTCATCGAGACCCAAGTCGCACGGCACATGGCCACGGCAGCGACCATCGCAATCGATTCGGCGATGGGTAAGGGCCGGAACAAACCATCATCCGAGTTGCGACCCTGACGTTACTGGCAGCGGAATTGCACGGTCGCGCGGGCCAATTTGCCCGGTGCGGCGAGCGTGCCGGGCTTGGCATCGCTTTCGCTGGATGCAATCACGACGGCGGACTTGCCATGTCGCTCGCAATACGCACCGGCGTCCTTGACGAGGCTGGCCTTCTCCTGGGCGCCATTCAAGCGCCCGGACGAACCCGTGACCCAAAACGCGCCATCGTGCGCGGGCATGACGAACGACCTTTGTCCGCATCCGGTCAAGGCAACAACCACCAGGCAAATTGCGAAGCGTCGTAAAGGCACGCTACGTTCCCCTTTCTTCGACATGGGTTCACCTGTTTGGACAGCGGATTGGAAAAGGTACCGGGCAACAGTCACGGCTGCCCGCAGATTGTGCCGCAACGAGCGCAAGGTACACCAGATTGGACCTGTTGCCGTCGGGAAGCCCCACGCGGACGGATGACGGTCGTAGCGGCGGCCGCTCCCGCCAATGGGCGTGACGTACGCTGTCAAGCTTGCCGCCTCCTGCCGCGGGCAATACGCTTGCATGGATCACCCCAGCGCCCGCCATGCCGATCGAGTTCATCCACCTGCGCATCCACAGCGAATACTCGCTGCGCGATTCCACCATCCGCATTCCGGAAAAACCCGAGTACGGCGATCCGGCCAAGGCCAAGCACGCCAACCTGGTGAGCCGCGCGGTGGAACTGGGGATGCCGGCGCTGGCGTTGACCGATGATTCCAATTTATTCGCGCAGGTGAAGTTCTATCGCGCGGCCGAGAAGGCCGGCCTGAAACCCATCGTTGGTTGCGACGTGTGGATCGCCAATCCGGAGGACGCGACGCGTCCTGATCGACTGACCCTGTTGTGTCGCGACCACGCCGGTTATCTCAACCTGTCGCGACTGGTCTCGCGCGGCTGGCTGGAAGGCCAGCACGCCGGGCGCGCGCAGTTGCAGCCCGGATGGTTGGAAGGCGCAACCGGTGGGCTGCTCGCGATCGCGGGGCGTGACAGCGCCTGCGGACGCCTTGCCGGCGCGGGCCGTGAACGCGATGCGCACGCGCAGCTCGAGGCCTTGCGCCGGCACTTCGACGATGGCCTGTATCTCGAACTGACGCGCACCGGCCGCGCGGGCGAGGAAGCCTTCAACGCGCAGGCGCTGCAACTGGCCGCAAGGCTGGACCTGCCGGTCATCGCCAGCAACGACGTGCGCTTCCTCGATGCCGACGACTTCGAGGCGCACGAAGCGCGCGTGTGCATCCAGCAAGGCTACCAACTGGACGACCCGCGCCGACCGCACGACTACTCGGCCGAGCAATGGTTGAAGCCGGCCACGGCGATGGCGGAACTGTTCGCCGACCTGCCGGAAGCGCTCGAAAACACGGTCGAGCTGGCCAAGCGTTGCAACCTCGAACTCTCGTTCGGCACGTATTACCTGCCCGCCTTCCCGGTCCCGGAAAAGCACACGCTGGAATCGTGGATCGGCGAGCAGGCGCGCACGGGACTCGACGAACGCGTCGCCGAAGCCGGTCTTGCGCCAGGTCATACGCGCGAGGATTACGACTCCCGGCTGGAACGCGAGCTGGACGTGATCGGCAAGATGGGCTTCGCCGGCTACTTCCTGATCGTGTCGGACTTCATCCGCTGGGCCAAAGCGCAGGACATCCCGGTCGGACCGGGGCGTGGTTCGGGCGCGGGCTCGGTGGTCGCGTGGAGCCTCAAGATCACCGACCTCGATCCGCTGCGCTTCGGCCTGCTGTTCGAGCGCTTCCTCAATCCCGAACGCGTGTCGATGCCGGACTTCGATGTCGATTTCTGCATGGAGCGCCGCGACGAGGTGATCGCCTACGTCGCCGACAAGTACGGCCGCGACCAGGTCAGCCAGATCATCACCTACGGCTCGATGGCGGCGAAAGCCGTGCTGCGCGACTGCGGCCGCGTGCTCGGCATGCCCTACGGACAGGTGGACAGGATCGCCAAGCTGATTCCGCGCATGCCGCTGGACCTGACGCTCGGCGATGCACTCGGCATCAGCGAGAAGTCGAAAAAGGAACCCGATCGCGTGGTCCGCGAGTTCTGCGACCTGTACGCACAGGACGAGGAAGCACGCACCCTGGTCGACCTCGCGTTGAAACTGGAAGGTCTGGCGCGCAGCGCCGGCAAGCACGCCGGCGGCGTGGTGATCGCACCCGGTCCGCTCACCGATTACGCGCCGCTGTATTCCGAGCCGGGCGGCGCCGGCGTGGTCACGCAGTACGACAAGAACGACGTCGAGGAAGTCGGCCTCGTCAAGTTCGACTTCCTCGGCCTGCGCACGCTCACCATCCTCGACTGGGCGGTAAAGGCCATCAACGCGTGCCGCATCGAAGCCGGTGAGTCACCGCTCGACCTCGCGAACCTGCCGCTGGACGATGCCGAAGTTTTCAAGCTGTTCCGCGAGGCGCGCACGGTCGCGGTGTTCCAGTTCGAAGGCGGCGGCATGCAGCGACTGCTGAAGGACGCCAGGCCCGACCGCTTCGAGGACCTGATCGCGCTGAACTCGCTGTTCCGTCCCGGTCCAATGGAGCTCATCCCTAACTACGTCGCGCGCAAGCTTGGCCGTGAGCAGGTGATCTATCCCGACCCGCGCGTCGAGCCGATCCTGAAAGAGACCTACGGCATCATGGTCTACCAGGAACAGGTGATGCAGATGGCGCAGATCGTCGGCGGCTACTCGCTCGGCGCCGCCGACCTGCTGCGCCGCGCGATGGGCAAGAAGGTGCCGGCCGAGATGGCCAAGCACCGCGGCATCTTCCGCGACGGTGCGATGCAGAACGGCGTCGCGGAGAGGAAGGCCGACGCGATTTTCGACCAGATGGAGAAGTTCGCCGGCTACGGTTTCAACAAGTCGCACGCCGCGGCTTATTCGCTGGTCGCCTACCAGACCGCCTGGCTGAAGGTGCACTACCCCGCCGAATTCATGGCCGCGACGATGTCGTCGGACATGGATGCCACCGAGAAGCTGGTGCAGTTCATCGAGGACGCGCGCGCCAGCGGCATCGCGATATTGCCGCCCGACGTCAACGCGTCGGACTACCACTTCGTCGCCAACGCCACTGCCGACCGCGCCACGGACGACGCGCCGCACGGCACGATCCGCTATGGACTCGGCGCCATCAAGGGCGTCGGCCGCGCGGTGTGCGAAGCGGTGATGGATGCACGCGCCAGCGGCGGCCGCTTCCGCGATCTCGCGGATTTCTGCGCGCGCATGGACTCCGGCAAATTGAACAAGCGCGTATTCGAAGCGCTCATCAATTCTGGCGCGCTGGATTCGCTCGGCGCCAACCGCGCCACCCTCGCCACGCAACTGCCCGAAGCCATCAAGGCGGCGGAACAAAGCCTGCGCGACCGCGAAGCCGGCCAGAACGACATGTTCGGCGCGGCGATGGCACCTGTTGCCACCGTCGCACTGGCAATGCCCGTGCAGCCCGACTGGTCGCTGGAACAAAAACTCGCGGGCGAACGCACGACGCTGGGGCACTATCTCTCCGGCCACCCGACCGATCCGTGGCGCGAGGTGCTGGCGCAACTCGTCACCTGCCCCATTGGCGAGATCCCCGAACACTACGAACCGCCGCCGGCACGCGGCGGCGACGATGACGACAACCGTTTCCGCCGTCCGCCCGAGACGCCGTGGGCCGTTGCCGGCATGGTCACCAGGGTGTTCCGCCACGGCGATGCCAGTTCCGGAGTGCGCATCGAAGACTGGTCGGGCGCGATGACCACCAACTTCTTCCGCGACGCGATGGAGCAATACGGCGCGTTGGTGCAGCCCGACGCGATCCTGGTGATCGAAGGCGGCCTGGCGTTCGATGAGTTCCGCGGCGAACTGCGCGTGCGCGCCCGCCGCGTGTGGACGCTCGATCAGGCCTGCGAAGCCGGTGCGCGCGTCCTGCGCATCGGGGTCAACGGCATCGACGCCGGTTTCGTGAACACGTTCAAGCGCGCATTGGCCGGCCACTGCGGCGGACGCACGCCGTTGCTGCTGACCGGCTACCACAATGGTTCCGGCAGCGCCGACCTGCGCCTCGGCGACGACTGGCGCGTGCGCGTCGACACCGGGTTGCTGCGCGCCCTTGCCGAAGTGCCGGGCGTCAAGTCGGTGCGGCCGTCGTTGGCACGCCCGGCCGCCTGAGCCGGGCCGAGCCCCGCAACTTGCATTGCCCTGCGCGTATGCCGACACTGGCAGGCGTCTGGAAGCCGGTCGTCTCCGGCGGGAACCGTCTCCAAGGTGGCAGGCAGCCGAAACTTTTTCGCCGAACTCGGGCGCCGCAACGTGTGGCGTGCGGCGGTGCTGTACATCGGCGCGGTGTGGGCACTCTCGCAGGGCATTGCCCAACTCGGTCCATTCTTCGGCGCTCCCGACTGGATCGTGCGCTGGTTCGTGATTGCCTGCTGCGTCGGCTTTCCCGTCTGGCTCGCATTCGCGTGGTACTACGCATGGACGCCGGAAGGCTTCAAGCGCGAGAGCGAGGTTGCCCCCGAAGCATCCATCGCACGCTCCACCGGCCGCAAGCTGGATTTCTGGATCATCGGCGTGCTTGCCATCGCGGTGGTGCTGCTGGTCACCAACCAGTTCGTGCTGCACCGCGATGCCACCAGCCAAGCAAATGCCGCAAACGCCAAGGCACTCGCCGCCAGGGTGGCGCAACTGCCCAGAAAATCCCTGGCGGTGTTGCCGTTCGCCAATGACAGCGGCGACCAGACCCAACGGTATTTTTCGGACGGTCTCTCCGAAGACCTGATCACCGCGCTTTCGCAGTTGTCGGGATTGAAAGTGATCAGCCGCGATGCCTCCTTCCGGTTCCGCGACAGCAAGGACAGCACGGTGGAGATCGCGGCCAGGCTCGGTGTCGCAAATCTGCTGGAGGGCAGCGTGCAGCGCGAGGGAGACGAGGTGCGGATCAGCGTCGAATTGGTGAATGCCGCCGACGGCAGTACGGCCTGGTCACATCACTACGACCGCCCCTTCAAGGATCTTTTCAAACTGCAGGACAACGTTGCCCACGACGTCGCCACGGCGTTGCAGGCCAGGCTCGTGACGGCACCCGGCGCTGTGGCGCAGAACGATCGTCCGCCCAGCGGCAACCTCGATGCCTATACCGCCTTCCTGCTGGGAAGATCGTATCGCCAGCAGGGCAAGGAATCGGACCTGCACAATGCGGTCGCAGCACAGCAAAACGCCATCAAGGTCGACCCGAACTACGCGGCGGCGTATGCGGAACTGTCGCGCGACTGGTCGATACTCGGCGAGGAATTCCTTGATGGTGCGGAGATGAAGGAAGCGTATGCCAGGTCATTGCAGGCCGCCAACACCGCCATAGCCCTGAATCCCGATCTGGCCACGGCGCACTTTGCGCGTGCCCAGGTATTGTTGCGCAGCCAACTCGACTGGAAGGACGCCAGGACGGAAACCGATCGCGCGAGGCGGCTTGACCCTTCCGCTTACGGAACCCCCGCCGCGCAAGACTCGGATCCGCAAACGCCAGGATACTGGTTCCAGCGCGGAAGCGCTTTCGCCGCCAAGGGCCAGTTGGCCGACGCCGAAAATGCCCTCCGTACCGGGGTCGCGATGCGCCCGGATTGGTGGATCGGCTACATGGAACTGGAACTGGTCCAGGTCCGACGCGGCGAAGCCAAGGCGGCCATGGCGACGGCACGGCACATTCCGCCAGGCGCCTGGGGCGACTTCGCCGTGGCACTTGCGGCGCAAATCGGCGACAGCCGGGCCGCGGCCGACGCATCGTTGAAAAAGCTGATCGGCTACAAGAACGGGCTCGCCGCGTACCAGGTCGCCGAGGTTTACGCCGTCCGCAAGGATCCCGACAGCATGTTCCAATGGCTCGACCACGCATGGACGATCAAGGATCCCGGCTTGCAGCAGCTGCCCCACGACCCGTTCATGGATACGTACCGGACCGACCCGCGCTTCGAAGCGTTCTGCCGCCGGATCGGGTTGACGGGACCAGGCTGCACCCGGCCCGGGGCCGTTCCCTCTGGCGCGAGTTCTTCGGAGTGACTTCGCAGCGCGGCGCCGTGCGACGGCTATAATCGCTGCTTTGTCCAGCCAAACCGTGGCATGAATCCCAACTTCCTCGATTTCGAGCAGCCGATCGCCGAGCTGGAAGACAAGCTGCGCGAATTGACCGCTGCCGGCCACGACAACGCGCTCGACGTCGATGCCGAAGTCGCCAAGCTGCGCACCAAGCTTCGGGGCAAGACCGCCGAGATCTTCCGCAACCTGTCGTCGTGGCAGGTTTCGCAGCTTTCGCGACATCCGGGCCGCCCTTACACCACGGACTACGTCGCCGTGATCTGCGACGAGTTCCACGAACTCGCCGGCGACCGCATGTACGCCGACGACGCCGCGATCGTGGGCGGGCTTGCGCGTATCGTCGGCAAGCCGGTGATGGTGATCGGTCACCAGAAGGGCCGCGACATCAAATCCAAGGTGCGCCGCAATTTCGGCATGCCGAAACCCGAAGGCTATCGCAAGGCCTTGCGCCTGATGAAACTGGCCGAGCGTTTCGGCCTGCCGGTGCTCACCTTCATCGACACGCCCGGCGCCTATCCCGGCATCGGCGCCGAGGAACGCGGCCAGAGCGAAGCCATCGCGCGCAACCTCGAGGAAATGGCCGAACTGCGGGTGCCGATCGTGTGCACGGTGATCGGCGAAGGAGGCTCCGGCGGCGCGCTGGCAATCGGCGTGGGCGACCGCGTCAACATGCTGCAATATTCCACGTATTCCGTGATCACGCCGGAAGGCTGCGCGTCGATCCTGTACAAGGACGCCAACCGCGCGCGCGATGCCGCGGAAGCCATGGGCATGACCGCGCCGCGCCTGCTCGAACTGGGGCTCATCGACAAGATGGTCCGCGAACCCACCGGCGGCGCACACCGCAATCCGCGCTCGATGGCGATCCGCCTGAAAGCCGTGCTGATCAACCAGCTCGACGAACTTGCGGCGCTGCCGATCGACGAATTGCTGGAGCAACGCTACCGCCGCTTGCGCGGCTACGGCACGTACCAAGAATAGCCCGGGCGGGCGCCCAGGCCCCGCGCTACCATCGGCAGGAGTCCGTCACGGAGCGCCGCGATGCCCAACGAATCCGCCGCCAAGCTCGCGGTCCTGATCGACGCCGACAACGCGCAGCCATCGCTGATCGAGGCGCTGTTGGCCGAAATCGCCAAGTACGGCACCGCGCACGTCAAGCGCGCCTACGGCGACTGGACGGACAACCATCTCAAGAGCTGGAAAGACGAATTGCTAAGACAGTCGGTGCAGCCGATGCAGCAATTCGGCTACACGCGCGGCAAGAACTCCACCGATTCGGCGCTGATCATCGATGCGATGGACCTGCTGTACTCCGGGCGCTTCGACGGCTTCTGCATCGTCTCCAGCGACAGCGACTTCACACGCCTCGCCGGGCGCATCCGCGAATCCGGCCTGATCGTGTACGGCTTCGGCGAGCGCAAGACGCCCGAACCGTTCGTCGCGGCCTGCGACAAATTCATCTATGTCGAGAACCTGGCCGGCAAACCCGACGAACCCGCGCCGCAAAAACCGCGCAGCGCGGCGCAACTGAAACAGGATTCCGGTTTGGTGAACCTGTTGCGCAACGCGGTCGAGGCCGCCTCCGACGACGATGGCTGGGCCACCTTGGGCGCGGTCGGTTCGATCATCAACAAGCAGCGTCCCGATTTCGATGCGCGCAGTTACGGCTACGCCAAACTGAGCGATCTGGTCGCCGCCACCACGCTGTTCGAAGTCGAGCGCCGCAGCTCCGGCGAGGGGCGGCCCAAGACGCTGCACGTGCGCAACCGCGCGAAGCCCGGCAAAGGCTGACCCGATGTGGCCAGACGGATTGCGCGAACGGTTGCGCGCGGATGATCCGCCGGCGCTGTGCGTGGCCTTCAGCGGCGGTCCCGATTCCATTGCGTTGCTGCATGCGCTCGCACTAATGCCGGAGGCGCGCACACGCGGCCTGCGTGCGCTGCACGTCGATCACGGGCTGCATCCCGAGAGCGGCGCATGGGCGGAACACTGCGTGGCATTTTGCGCATCCCTCAACGTTCCGCTGACGACGGCGCGGGTGGAAGTGCGCGACGCGCACGGCGAAGGCATCGAAGCGGCGGCGCGGCGCGCACGTCGTGCGGCCTTCGCGGAGCACCTGCACGAAGGTGAATGGCTGGCGCTGGCGCACCACCGCGACGACCAGGTCGAAACCGTGTTGCTGAAACTGTTGCGCGGCGCGGGGCCGGAAGGATTGGGCGGCATGCGCGCGTTGCGCCCGTTCGCGCGTGGTTTCCTGTGGCGGCCGTTGCTGGACGTTCCACGCGCAGCGCTGCGCGACTACGTTGCAGAACGCGGACTGCCATGCATCGACGATCCCGCCAATTCCAACCCGCGTTTCGCGCGCAACGTGTTGCGCAACGAAATCCTTCCCCGGATCATGCGCCACTGGCCGCACGCTGGCGCTTCGATCCTGCACGCCGCGCAACGCTGCCGCACCGCGTCCGATTTCATCTCCGGCGAGGCAGCGGTCGCGCTGGCCTCCATCCGCCGCGCGGACGACAGCCTCGACGCGGACGGTTGGCTGGCACTTCCGCAAGCGCTGCGCGCCGAGACGCTGCACTCGTGGTTGCGCGGGCACGGCCTGTCCACGCCGGGTGACAGGCAATATCGCGAACTGGAAACCCAGGCTTCCACCGCTGCGGAAGACGCCCAGCCAACGGTCGCATGGCCCGGTGCGCAAGTACGCATCTGGGATGGACGCCTGCATGCCATGCCATCGCTCACGGCGCTTCCGGAAAATTGGCAAGCGGACTGGAACGGCGCTCCGCTCGCGCTGCCCGCCGATTGCGGGTCGCTCGTGCTGGAAACGACGGGAGTGGACTCGACGGACAGCGTGCGCGTGGAGCCGCCGCTCACCGTGCGCTTTCGCCGTGGCGGCGAGCGCATCAAGCCCGCGGGCGACGCGCACACCCGCGAACTGCGCGACCTGTTCCAGCAGGCGCGCGTGCCTCCATGGCTGCGCGAACGCTGCCCGCTGGTCTTCGATCACGACGAATTGATCGCCGTTGCCGACCTCTGGATCAGCGAACGCGGTAAAGTCCTGTTCGCATCACACGGCGCCATGCCCCACTGGATGCTGCCGTTCGGGCAGATCCGGCGTCAAACATGATTCCACCACCAACGGATGGAAAGCACATGAAGACGAAAACACTGGTTGTCTTGTGCGGGATGTTCGTGTCGCTGGTCGGCGCATCGACCGCCGAGGCGGCCGACGTGTGTGCCATCCACCGCGCGGTCGGCGATGGAGACGGGGTCAAGGTCGTGTTCTCGAAAGGCTTTCCGCCGGCCGCAATCACCTACCCCAACGGCGCGAAGGTTTTCGTCAACACCGCGGCATACAAACCGCCCGGATACATGATGCAAAACCCGCATGCCTTCGTGACCCTGCACAAGGGCGACAAACTTGAGATCATCGGCATGGATTCAGGCTGCACCGTCACGCTGGTGCGTGTCCGGGACGCGCTGGAGCTGAAAATGGATGGAGGGAGGTTCGTCCACTTTCTGCCGGTGGAAGACGGGAAGACTGCCGTCGATGGCCCATCACACTCCTGAAGACGCCAGGTGCTCAATCCTCGCGTGGACACCTCACGGTACGTACGACGCGTAGTCCATGGCCGCAAAAGCCACCGCACAGGATCACCACGTGCGGCGATGGCGCCCCGCGCATCCATGCGCATGGTCGGCGGCTTGACAGCACCCATGACCGTTGGCACTGGATCGTGGCGATAACCGCGTCAATCATCGGGTCACGCCCAACCGAGGGGATGCGCCATGTACCGATTGCACGGGACCCTGCTGGCGGGTTTGCTGGTTGCCGGATTTGCGTCCGCGCCGACATCGCCCGCCGCGGCATCGACACCGACCGGCTTCACGCTCGAGCAGGTGCTGGCGTATCCCTTCCCGCTCGATCTGACGTCAGCGCGCCACGGCGACCGCATCGCATGGGTGATCGACCAGAACGGCGTGCGGAATGTCTGGGTGGCCAAGGCGCCGGATTTCAAACCGCACCAGGTCACGCGCTTCACGCAGGATGATGGCCAGGAAATCACGCAACTGACGTTCTCGCCTTCCGGCAATGCGCTGGTGTTCGTGCGCGGCGGCGACCACGATGCGAACTGGCCGGTAAAAACGGCGGTCGATCCGGCGTCCAGTCCGGTGGAGCCCAAGGTGATGTTGTGGACGGTCGACTTGAACGCGAACAGCGCGCGCGAACTCACCGAAGGTGACGCGCCGGCCATTTCGTCAAGCGGCGTACTCGCCTACAACAAGGACGGCCAGGTCTGGACCGCACCGCTGGCGGCGAGCGACAAGGCCAAGCCGAAACGATTGTTCTTCGATCTCGGCAAGGACGGTGACCTGCACTGGTCGCCCGACGGCAAGCGCTTGGCTTTCGTTTCCAATCGCGGCGACCACGCCTTCATCGGCGTGTTCACCGACGATCGCACGCCGCTTGTGTACCTGTCGCCTTCCACGGGCATTGATGGCGACCCGCGCTGGTCGCCCGATGGTACGCACATCGCGTTCACGCGCCAGCCGGGCAACGGCGGGCCACCGCAACCGATCCTCGCGCAGACGCCGCAACCGTGGTCGATCCGCATCGCGGACGCAAGCAGCGGACAAGCCCGCGTGGTGTGGCAGAGCCCCGACACATTGGTCGGGTCGTATCCGCAAACCGCAGGTGGTTCCAACCTGCATTGGGCCGATGGCGGTTCGAAGCTGGCTGGCCCTCGTCTAATTTTCCTGGCCGATCTCGACGGCTGGCCGCACCTGTATTCCGTCGATGCGAACGGCGGCTCACCGCTGCTGCTGACGCCCGGCAGTTTCATGGTGGAAGACGTCGCGATGGCGCCCGATGGCAAGTCGATCGTGTACAGCGCCAATACCGGCACCACCCAAGACGACAACGACCGCCGGCACCTGTTCCGGGTTTCCGTGGACAGCGCGGACGCGAAGGCGCTGACCTTGGGCACCGACATCCAGACCTCGCCCGCCGCGGTGGGCAACGCCATCGCCTACGTCGATGCCGGCGCGCAACGTCCGCCGCTGGTCTCGGTGATGCAGGCTGACGGCAACGGCCAGCGGGCGTTGCAGGCTGACCTGGTTCCCGCCGGCTTCCCCACCGCGCAACTGGTGATCCCGCGAGCCGTGACGTTCAAGGCCGCCGACGGCACCGAAATCCAGGGTCAGTTGTTTCGCAGCCACAACGCGGACACCAACCAACCGGGCGTGATCTTCGTGCACGGTGGCCCGCCGCGGCAGATGCTGCTGGGCTGGCACTACATGGATTACTACTCAAACAGCTACGCCGTGAACCAGTACCTGGCCACGCACGGTTTTACGGTGTTGTCGGTGAACTACCGCCTCGGCATCGGCTACGGCCATGCCTTCCACAATCCGCCACACGCGGGGCCTGCCGGCGCGTCCGAATACCAGGATGTCGTCGCGGGCGCGAAATTCCTGCAGCAGGTGAAGGGGGTAGACCCCGCACGCATCGGCATCTGGGGCGGATCCTACGGCGGCTACCTCACGGCGCTGGCATTGGCGCGCAATTCCGACATCTTCAAGGCCGGCGTGGACATGCACGGCCTGCACGACTGGTCGCGGGCCATCGGTTGGTGGTTCAACGAAAACCCGAACGGACGCTATGAACAAGGCGACTACAAGGAAGCGTTGAAGGTCGCATGGGATTCCTCGCCCGACGCCGACATCGCGAAATGGAAATCACCGGTGCTGCTGATCCAGGGCGACGACGACCACAACGTGCACTTCTTCCAGATGGAAGACATCGTGCCGCGGCTGCGCAAGCACGGCATCCCGTTCGAGGAAATGGTGATCCCCAACGAAATCCACGGCTTCCTGCGGCACGCGTCATGGCTCGAAGCCGACACCGCGACGGTGGATTTCCTGGAACGCAAGCTGGAAGCAAAGGATGCCGGACACTGACCAGCCAGCCATCGATCTCGATGCGTACCTGCAACGCATCGGTGTAACCGCACCCCTGGCGCGGAATCTCCAAACGCTGCGCACCATCGTGGCCGCGCACGTCGCCACCATTCCGTTTGAAAATCTCGACCCGTTCCTCGGCGTGTCGCCGGCGCTGGACATCGCGTCCGTACAACGCAAATTGGTACACGAGCATCGCGGCGGCTATTGCTTCGAGCAGAACCGCCTGCTGAGCGACGCCCTGCGCGCGCTCGGGTTTGTCGTCACCGATCTCGCCGCGCGCGTTCTGTGGGGACAACCGGAAGACACGATCACCGCGCGAACCCACATGCTGTTGCGCGTCGAAGCCGACGGAAAATCATGCCTGGCCGACGTCGGCTTCGGCGGCAATACACCCACCGCTCCGCTCGAAGTCGTTCCCGATATCGCACAGGCCACGCCGCACGAAGCGTTCCGGCTGCAGCGCCGCGACGCCGACGACTGGCGCCTGCAGGTCCACGCCGGCGACGACTGGAAGACGCTGTACCGCTTCGACCTCACGCCGCAGTATCCGATCGATTACCGCGTCCGCAACTGGTGGACGTCCACGCACCCGGAATCGCACTTCGTCACGGGGATCACCGCCGCGCGCGCACCCGCAGGCCGGCGACTGACGCTGCGCAACCGGGAATTCACGCTGCGCATCATGCGCGGCGCGACTGAGCGGCGAACCTTGGGCACCGCGGGCGAAATCAGGAGCGTGCTGCAGGACGAATTCCTGATCCGCCTGCCACGACACCCGGATCTGGACCGGAAGCTCGACAGCCTGCCGGCCTGAAACCCACCCATCCGCGTCAGCGCTTGCCGACGTCCACAGCCAGCGCCTTCTGGAATTCATCGACCTCGGAAGCCGCCACGCCGGCCTTCTGCATGGCGACGATCGCGCTGCGCAATCTGGCTTCGGCACCGGCCTGATGCAGGCGCAACTCGATTTTCGCGCGGATCGCCTGCAACAGCTCGGCCTGGCCAGGATCCGCCGTGGTGGCCTGATAGGCGACCGGATCGACGTCTGCCAGCATCGCCAGCGCCTTGTCGTTCTGGCCGGCATCGCTCAACACGCGCGCCAACTCCACGCGCCCGGCCTGCACGGCGGGACTGTTCGCGCCACTGACTTTCGCCAGGCCCGCCACCGCTTGCTGCAAATGCAGCCCGGCGGCCTGCAGGTCACCCGTGTCGTGTTCGCTGGAACCGAGATTCAACAATTCGATCAGCGCATACTGGCTGTCCGCGCCCCAGTGTTTGGCTGCGCGCGCGTAGACATCGCGTTGCAGTTCGAGCGCCTTGGCGTCGTCGTTCGTCAATGAATGAAGATGGCTCAAACGGCTGAGCACGATGATCGCGCCCTGGCTGTCGGCGCCTTCGGATTGTTCGTAATCGGCGAGTGCCTGCTGCATCACCGGGATGGCTTGCTGATATTTGCCCTGACCACGCAACGCATCGCCGAGCCGCATGCGTGCGGCAGCGAACGCACCCAGCCCGATCGACTCCCGGGTGTAGGGTGGACCGGCAAGAACCCTGCGCGCCGCGACTTCGGCCGCCTTCGGATTTCCGGTTCGCAGGTTGCAACCCGCGATCGCCAACAGGATGTGCGCCGACATCAACGTGTTCTGCGGTTGCACCAGCCGCTGCAGGCGATCGGCCGACTGGTACTCGGGCAACGCCTGGCCGGGTTTCAACTGCTGGTAGGCCACGTCGGCGCGTGCAAGATGGGCATTCAGCGCAATTTCGGACGCCTCGTTGCGTCGCGCGCCCGCCGCCTTGTCGGCGCGATCGAGCAAGGCCTCGGCGTCCTTGAAGCGTGACAGATACGCCAGCGCCTGGGCGAGCTGGTATTGCGCAATGATGGTCCGCCTGTCTGCAGCGCCCACCAGGCCTTGCCAACCATCCACCGCGGCCTGGATTTGCACGGCGGCTTTCGCGTAATCGTTGGTGCTTCGATACGCCTGCGCCAAAGTCTGGTGCAGGGTCGTTCGCAACAGCGGCTCCCTGGCGAAGCGCTCATCGACTTTCGCGGCTGTTACATCCAGGATTTCACTCAATCGCGGGTTGCGTTCATTCCACGCTGGCGAATGCGTGCCAAAACCGGCACCGAGCAGATATTCGTTGAGGAAACTGTTCGTCGCCTCGGCACGCGATGCTTGCTGTTGCGCTTCCGCCTGCGCGGCGCGCACGCGCCGGATCTGCCACAGGCTGGTGACAAGCCCCAACACCAGCAATGCGATCGCCGCGACCAGCCACGGCCGGCGCGCGCGGCTGCGTTCCAGCAGGCGTTCGGCCGCCAGCGCGCGCGCATCGGAATCCCGCAGGCGCTGCCGTTCGATGGCACGCGCGTCACGACTGAGCAACCGTTGCACCAATGCGTCCACGCTCGCCAACCGGTGCGCGGGATCGCCGTTGGTCGCCGCCGCGATGTCTTCGCACAACAAGTCGTCGTCGATACCCTGGCGCCAGCCCGGCGCCAGCGTGCGGCGGAAATCACCCGTGACCATCTGGAACAGGATCAGCCCCAACGCATACACATCGCTCTGCACGGATGGCGCGCTGCCTGCCAGCACTTCCGGCGCGAGGTACAGCAGCGTCACGCCGGAATCGGTGGGCAAGGCACTGGTCACCGTCATGCCCATGCGCGTGATGCCGAGCTCTTCCAGCTTGCCGGGTTCGAGCAGTCGCCCGCTGCCGAAATCCGCGACCCGGAATTGCCAGCCATCGCCGCGCGGCGCGACCAGCACGTTGGAAGGTTTCAGGTCCTTGTGCAGCACACCGGCGTTGTGCGCGGCAGCGACCGCACCGGCAATTTGCAGGAACCAGGCGATGCGTGCTTCACACGATGCGTCGGCCAGCGCCGCATCCTCTTTCGCCCAGCTCGCGAGATCGCGACCCGCGTATTCCGATTGCAACCAGCACGGTGGCTCATCGAAATTCCAGTCGACGATGCGCACCAGGTCCTCGCGTTCGCCGAGGCTTTCGCGCAACAGCCGATGGATCGTGACTTCGCGCTTCAGCCCGTCGATGCGATCGCCGTCGCTGGCGAACTTGTACACGCGTTGCTCACCGGTCTTGTCGTGGCGCACCAGCCACACCGATCCACCTGCCGCAGGGTCAAGGCACTCGCGCAGGATGAAATGTTCGCGACCCGGCACCACCTGCCCCGCTTCGAGCTTGAACGGCGCCGAAGAACGCCGTCCCGCCACGATGCGTTCGACCGGGCCACATAGCCGATAGCCCACCCTCGGCACGTTGATGATGCGCGCGCCGGCGCGTTCGCCCAGCGCCTTGCGCAGTTTCGCGACCGCATTCGCCAACACGTTGTCGACCGTGGGTCGGCCTTCCCACACCTTGTCGAACAACTCCGCACGCGGCACGACTTCGTCCACGTGCTGCAGCAGCAAGGCCAATACCCGCAATGGACGCTGTTCCAGCTCCACCCGCTGTCCGCCTACGTACAGCGCGGTGCGTGCCTCGTCGTACTCGGCATCGTCGAAGCGGTAGCGATACAGCGGTCGATCCGGATGCTCCATCCGCCCTTCTCCGATCCTTGCTGTCGAAACGCGATTTTGCCGCAACCCCAAGCTCCACGCGCGGCATCTGGATTGTCCGGACGGTGACGTTAGTGATCCGTTAGACCGCCGTGACGACTTCCACCTTGCGCCGGCGCCCAATGGCGGCCGGCCAACCACGGCCATCGCGACAACCGGAGAGGCACCTGCGGCGATGCGAGGGACCACGACACATGATCGGTACATGGCTGATGGTGGCGTGTGTTGCCGGGGCGTTTGCCCTCGGCTTCAAGGCGTGGTTGGCGTGGAGCTGGCACCACGGCGATGGCGAGCAGCGCGCACACACCGAATACCGGCGCCTGCAGCGAGAGCATGCGGACACCGCGGAAGCGCGCCTGCCGGAAGCGGAATTCGTCCGCTACCGCGTCTCGATGCGGCCGGGTGCACTGCGCTACCTGCTCGCAGCCATCGCGCTGCTGCTGGTCGGGCTGCCGGTGGCGTACGCGCTGATGGCGGGCTGGCCGTGGGACTGAACGCGATGCTGCAGGAGAACAAGGCATGACCAAGCGCCGAAACGCTGCTGCCTGCACCACGCGTGGCGTGCTCGCAACACTGCTGCTGGCGCTCGCCGCGCTTGCATTCAACGCATCGGCAGCCTGCGGCGGCAAACTGGCAAGCCTGCAGTCCTACGCCGGCAAGTACCGTGGTGACGCCGACGTGCTGGACGCACCCGCGCTGGCGACCATCCTTGCACGCCTGCCGGGCAACGCGGCCCTGCACCTCAACCGCAACCTTGACGTGACGGGGCCGGTTGAACTGGCCGACTGCCATCTGGTGCTGGCCGGCAACGCGCCACACATGGGCACCGAACAGGACGCGATGCTGGATGTGGATCTTGCCTCCGGCACCGTGATCGCGGCGATCCACGGCGGCGGACGCATCGACATCTACGTGCTCGCCGATCCCGCAACGACACCCCGCTGGGACGCATTGCCGCGCAAGTTGCGTGAATGGGCGGTGCGTGCCGACATGGGATTTCCGCAGCAGCAACCGCGTGATCTCGCGCAACCCGGCAGCGTGCGCCTGCACGCGATAGCCGTGACCGCAGCACCAGCCACCACGGTTCCGCGAACGACGGCGAAGCCACGCTCCATCAATTTCGACAGCGGTGCCACCAAGCCGACGCCGGCCCAGGCTGCCGCGATCCAGCGTGCGGCCGGTGACGACATCACGCAACCATTGCCGGGGCATGCAAGCGAGCCGCTTTACTCGATGGCATTGGCCGACCTCAACGACGATGGCCGCGCCGACCTGATCGTCCAGTACAGCTACGCCACAGGCGCCTGCGGTTCGGCGGGTTGCAGCGGCATCATCGTGATGGCGACCGCGCAGGGGTACGCCCACAAGCAGATCGGGCTGCCGAATTTCACCGAAATTGCGGTGTTGCCCTCGATGCACCTCGGCATGCACGACCTGCAATTCGACAGCAACAGTCCGGTCTGGATCTGGAACGGCAAGGATTACGAGATCCCGAAGGCTGATCTGCCGCAGTTTCACGCGCCGGCGTGGGAAACACGTGCCGCCGCGGGCCGCACGTTGGCGCTGGTCGTGCCGATCGATTCGGTCATCAAATCAGTGAGCGTGTTCTGTGATCAGGGCAAGCCTGTACTGGCGATGCTGCTGAAGATGCCGCGCGCATCGCAAGCCACCACCCTGACCTGGGTGTTCAACGGCTGGACCGTCAACGTGCCGATGAGTCCTGCCAACCGCGACGCCACGCTGTGGATGACATACCTGTCGGACTCGCAGTTGCCGCAGTGGCTGGCGCATCGCGGTACCGACGCCACCTCGCGCGCGATCGCGCCGCACGTTACCACCGCGTACCTGCGCCTCAACGGCGACATGCAGGGCCAGATTTCAATGACCAATTCCACTGCTGCCACACGCGCCGCGCTTTCGGGTTGCTACCGCTACTGAGTCGCCATTCCACCACCGGAGACATTGCATGAACATCAAGGCCAAACTCGCATCCGCCCTGCTCGCCACGCTGCTGCTTGCCGCCTGCGGCGGCGGACTCAACGGCACCTACTCGGACCCCATGGGCATCACCAGCTACACCTTCCAGCCCAACGGCAAGGTCGAAATGAACGCCATGGGAGCGAGCATGGAACTGAAGTACGAGGTGGATGGCAACAAGGTGAAGTTCGTCCTGCCGGGCGGCGCTGCGCAAGTGCTGACGATCAATTCCGATGGTTCGATCTCGGGACCGGGTGGAATCAAGCTCACCAAGACGAAGTAGCCAAGGCTGCGAACCCCACGCATCTCGCGCTGCCGCACGCAGCTTCTCAAACAATTCGACAAGGCGGAACCATGGAAATCTTCGCGGGAGTGCTGCTCATGTTGGCCGGGTACTTGGTGGGTTTGTACGTGCGCCGCCGCGCGTTCTATCGGCGCAATGAAGCCGGTGTCGAGGAGTTCGACAGTTTCGGGAAATCCATCGCTTCCGGCCTGTTCGAGGGAGTCCTCAAGATCCTTTCCGTGGCGCTGATATTTTTCGGGGTGCTGGCCATCTTTGCCGGAGCGGTCGCCAGCATGTGAGGGCGCAGCACAAAACAAAATCAAAGGAGAACGTTCCATGAGCCTGATCCAATGCAAAGACTGCGGCAGCCAGATCTCCGACTCTGCAGCCGCCTGCCCGAAATGCGGCGCGCCAGTGCCCGTGACCGTCGGCCCGGACCAGATCCAGTGCCCGTTCTGCATGACGCCCTTGCACAAGGACGCCAGCGTCTGCACCGGCTGCAACGCCATGCGCGGGTACGCCACCAACGCCAACGGCGTCATGACAAGCAAGGGGCCGGTGATCGCCTTCGGCATCGTCCTGCCGATCATCGTTGCGCTGGTGGTGTTGCCGTTCTACTGGCCCGCGTCACTGGTGATCGCGGCGTTTGCGGCATTCGGCACATGGCGCGTCAAGAACGGGCCGTATTGGTACAAGAGCAAGGTCCCGACCTGAGCCGATTGGCAACCTCCCGTTTTCGCGCAGCGCGTAGGCGTGCCGGATACCCGGTTCGACATCGCACGACACGCGTGCCTCGCATCGCAACCAGCAAGCCGTCGTTTCCCACGAGGAATTCGCCATGAGCATCAAGATCCGCATCATCCCTGTCCTGGTTGTGGGCCTGCTGCTCGCCGGCTGTGGCGACCCGCAACAAGCTGCCCAAAACAGGATCCAGAATGTGCACGAGGCGTTGACGAACGCCAGCAAGGATCTTGATCCGCTCGATCGCCTCGCCACCTACGACAAGCTGCTCGACCAGGTCAAAGCTGTCGGTGCGAACTACGGCAAGACGCCCACGGGTCGTGCGATCGCCGCCGGCGATACCGTGGATGGCGTTGTAATGACCCAGTGAATTTCTGCTCAGGTGTTATCGTGAAGAGGAGACACCATGAGCATCGTGATGGAAGAAGAGATCAAGCGTTGGACGGCGCGGCGGAAGTCGGCACTGGTGCTGGAGATCATCCAGGGCAAGACGACGGTGGCGGAGGCCAGCCGGCAGTTCGACATTCCGCCCTCGGAGATTGAAAGCTGGGTGGAGGACGGCAAGCGCGGGATGGAGAACGCGCTGCGGGCCAAACCCGAGGACGTGCGTGAGCAGTACGAGCGGCAGCTGAAGGATTTGCAGGAAGCCTACGGTGAAGCCATGTTGGAGTTGCGCGCCCGAAAAAAATTGGAGTCCCTGCTGGGCAAGGACGAGACCTGATGGTCACGATCCAGCAGGGACTGCGGAACGATGGTTTCGAGGTGTCGATGGTGAAGCTGTGCCGCTGGTTCGGCGTGGCGCGGCGCAACGTGTACTACCGGCCCACGAAGGCGCCGCCGCGGGTCAATCAAGAACTGGCGACGCCCATTAAAGCCATGATCGAGGCCGAGCCTTCCTTTGGCTATCGCACCGTCGCGGGGTTGCTGGGGATGAACAAGAACACGGTGCAGCGGATCTTCCAGCTCAAGGGCTGGCAGGTCAAGCGTGCGATCGGACAGCGACCGCGCATCGAAGCGCTGCCATCACGTGCCGAGGCACCGGACCAGCGCTGGTCGACGGAC
>JAFEDX010000001.1 GCA_018241365.1 Pseudomonadota bacterium | reverse complement strand
GCGTTCGCATAGGTGCCGGCGCCAATCACCGGTGCATCGCCGATGCGGCCCCAGCGCTTGTCGGTCATGCCGCCGGTCGAGGTCGCGGCGGCAAGCTGCCCGTGTGCATCCAGCGCCACCGCGCCGACCGTGCCGAAGTGATCGACCTTTTCACCCGCCGTGTGCTGACGCTGCGCCTCCTGCAATTCGCGCCGGCGCCGCTCCGTACCGAAATACCCGGCGTCCACCAGCGCGATGCCCTGCGTGCGCGCGAAGGCTTCGGCGCCTTCGCCCGCCAACATCACGTGCGGCGAATGCTCCATCACCGCGCGTGCCAGCAATACCGGATTGCGCACGTGGCGGACGCCGCAGATCGCGCCGGCGCGCAGCGTTGCACCATCCATGATCGCGGCGTCGAGTTCGTTGACACCATCATGCGTGAATACCGCGCCGTGTCCTGCATTGAAATGCGGCGAGTCTTCCAGCACCACGACCGCGGCGGCCACGGCATCCAGTGCGGAGCGGCCGGCCGCAAGCAGCGCGTGGCCCGCCTGCAGTGCTTCCGCGAGCGCCACGCGTACGGTGCTTTCGATTGCGGCGTCCATGTCGCGGCGGACCAGCCCGGCTCCGCCGTGCACCAGCAACACCGTTCGCTTCACCTGCATGTCAGCCCCCATCCTGTTGCTTGAAATCGACGACGTTACCCTTGGGCGACGGCTCCGGCAAGGCCGCATCGGGCGGTTGCGCGGCCGGGAAATGCGCGGTCGCGGTGGTGCCCTTGCCGAGCGCGCTTTCCAGCGTCACCCGCCAGCCGTAGCGGTCGGCAATGCGGCGCACGATCGCGAGCCCGATGCCATGACCCTTGTCGCCGGTGCGGCTGCCGCGATAGAACGCCTGGAACGCGCGTTCGAGATCCTCCTCGCTCATGCCGCTGCCGGTATCGACCACGCGCACCTGGTCGGCTTCCACTTCCACCGTGACGCTGCCGTGCTCGGTGTACAGGCAGGCATTGCGGATCAGGTTGCCGACCATCACCGCAAACACCCGCGGCGGCGCGTGCAGGGTGAAACGCGCGTGTTCGACGAAGCGCATCTCGACCGGCTTGCCGGCCAGCAGGTCCCGGTAGCGCGCGACCTCGGCGCCCACCATGTCGTTGGCGAGGAAATCCTCGTCGCGCAGGCCGGTGTCGGATTCGCGCGCCAGCACCAGGAAGGTTTCGATCAGGGCTTCCATCTCGCGTACCGAGCGGCGGATGCGCGCCAGCGAGCGCTGCGCGAACGGACTCATGTCCTCGTCGGCGAGCACGTCCACGGCGACCTTCATCACCGTCAGCGGCGTGCGCAACTCGTGGCTGGCATCGCGGGTGAAATTGCGTTCGCGCTCGACGAAGGCTTCCAGCCGGTTCGCGAAGTTGTACAGCGCGCTCACCAGCACCTCGACATCGCTGTCGGTCGCGGCCGGAAGGTTGGCGGGCGCGAGCGATTCGGGTTCCGGATGGTCGGGGTTCCAGCTGCGCACCACGCTGGCCAGTGCGATCACAGGCGACAGCGCCTTGCGCGAGGCCCGGTAGGTGAGCCAGGTCGCGAAGTAGATGATCAGCACCACCAGCACCACGGGAATCAGGCCGAACAGCATCACCACGCTGTTCGGACGGTCGTTGTTGAACAGCAGGTACAGCCTGCCGCGCGAACCCTCCGACACCAGCACCGTGCCGGTGGTGCCATCGGGCTGGCGGACCTGGTGATAGCCGGGCCCGAATCCACGCAGCTTCTGTGGCACGGCGGCATCGGATTGCCCTGGCGCGCGCAGGTAGCCGCGTATCAGCCACGTGTCCGGCAACGGCGTGGCGGGATCACGCGCGAGTTGCGCATCGTAATACACGGCCTCGCGCTGCAGTTCCTGGCGCGCAATCGCCGTTCGGCTGGAGCTCGCGGCGGCGTACACGCCCAGCGCAGTGACGACGCTGATCGCCGCCACCCACAGCGAAAACATCACCCAGAAACGGTGCCCGATGCTGGCGTACCTTGCCATGGGTCGAGCTTACCTTGTGCACCGCGCGCGTGGCGAGGGCCGCCGCGGCTCCATCGCATGGCTGAGGCGAACCCGCCTAGGCGTGGGCGGTCTTCGTCTCCGTCTCGGCTTCCGCATCCAGGTCCGCGATGCGGTAGCCGGCGCTGTGGATGGTGTGCAGCAGGGGCCGCGCATAGGGTTTGTCCACCACCCGCCGGAGGTTGTAGAGGTGGGAACGCAGCGTGTCGGAATCCGGCAGCGTGTCGCCCCAGATCTCGCGCTCGATGTCATGCCGTGACACCACCCGCGGCGATTCGCGCATCAGGATGGTCAGCAGCTTGAGTCCGATCGGCGACACCTGCAATTCTTCGCCATTGCGCACGATCCGCAGCGTGGCGGTATCCAGCGTGAGGTCGCCGACTTGGTATACCTCGTTGGACACTTGGCGCCGTTCGCGCCGGATCAAGGCGCGGATGCGGGCTTCCAGCTCGCGCGGCTCGAACGGCTTGACCAGGTAATCGTCGGCGCCGGCATCCAGCCCGACCAGCTTGTCCTCCAGGGTATCGCGCGCGGTCAACATCAGCACCGGCGTGGTCTTCTTGGCTTCGCCCCGCAATTTGCGGCAAACCTCCAGTCCATCCATGCCCGGCAACATCAGGTCCAGCACGATCACGTCATAGTGGTCGGACACGGCCAGGTGCAAGCCGCTGACGCCGTCGCCCGCGTAATCGACCGAATAGCCGCGGCGCTCCAGGAACTCGCCGACCATCTCTGCGATGCCGCTGTTGTCCTCGACTAGCAGGATCAGCCCGGTCTGTTTTTCGCGTTCGATCTCGCTCATGCCGGCGTCCCCCGTGCAAACCCTTCCTCAGGCTCGTGAACCGTGGCGTGCAATGTGCGCGCACGCGGGTGATCATGACGTGAATGCGCACGGCACGGGAGCGGCCATGCAAGGTGCCCTGCCGCAAGCGTTGCCGCTTGCGGCGGCTTTCGCATGCGGGTTCAGTCGTCGCTGCGTGGCACGCTGACCTTGCCTTTCACATCATGGTGGCGGACATCGCCACTGCCCACGCTGCCGACGCTGAAATCACCGCCCACGTCGCTGGCGCCGAAATCACCGGAACCGACGCTGTCGGCGTGCACGTTGCCGCCCGCGTGTTCGATGCTCACGTCACCCGATGCCACCGAACCCACCGTCACGCTGCCCTTGACGTTGCGCACGACTAAGTCGCCGGAACCGATGCTGCGTGCCGTCACGCCGCCGCCGATGCCAGTGGCCTTGGCATCGCCGGACGAGATCGAACCAATCGACACGTTGCCATTGACATTGCGCAAGCCGAGATCGCCCGACCCGACCGAGCCTGCCTTCGCGTCGCCACGAATACCATCGATGGTCGCGTCGCCGGAGTCCACGCTGGACAGGTTCAGACTGCCGACGTCGTTCGCCACGGCGTCACCCGAACCGACCCGCAAGCCCAGTTCACCGGCGATGCCGCTGGCCTTGAGGTCGCCCGAACCCACCGTGGCGTCGAGCGCCGCCAGCTTGCTGGCGTTGGCATCGCCCGAACCCAGCTTCAGCTTGACGGCCAGCGCCTGCGGCACGCGCACGTCGAGCTTCAGATAGGCGTAGGTGCCACCCTCGACCAGGTTGAAGATGGAGAAAAACCGGTTGCCGCGGTTGCCGTCCTGCGCGACGATGCTGGCCGTGTCGCCTTGCCGCGCGGTTTCGACCTTGATGTCCGGCAA
This sequence comes from Pseudomonadota bacterium, assembly GCA_018241365.1. Classification (GTDB taxonomy): domain Bacteria; phylum Pseudomonadota; class Gammaproteobacteria; order Xanthomonadales; family Rhodanobacteraceae; genus 66-474. Next base: position 91,618 of record JAFEDX010000001.1, on the reverse strand, counting down.
CCACTTTTCGTTCGACGCGCAGGCGGTGCCATGCACCTCGATCTTAGCGAGTCCCGGCTGGCCCTGGATGACCAGATTGTCCGGGCCGATCTCGACCGCGAGCAACTTCAATCCGGCGGCGTCGATTTCGGCATTCCGCGGCGCGCTGTAGCGGCACGGCTGGTCCGCCGACGCGGCGAACGATGTCGCCAGCAAAGTTGCGCAAACGAGCAATACGATGGATTTGTGCATGACTCTCCTCCGGCATGTGAATGGGCGGTCCGCAATGCAGGGAGCAAGTGTGATGCCAACGGATACCAGCAAGCCTTCCCCATGTTTTTCAACGAGCTGGGCACGAGCGCACAACCGGGAAGGTGTCCGCGGACACCCAGCGGACAGCCGCGAACGCATGCCGGACACCGGCTCAGGATGACGCAACCGCAGGCTACCGTTCCTCGGCCTTGGCTCGGTTCCACAGGGCGTCCTGCTGTTCCAGCGACTTGCCTTCGAGCTTTCCGCCGGCCTGTGCCGCCAGCTGTTCCATTCGCCTGAAGCGGCGTTCGAACTTGGCGTTGGCGTGGCGCAAGGCTGCGGAAAAGTCCACCTGCGCGTGCCGCGCCAGATTCACCAGCACGAACGCGACGTCGCCAATTTCATCCAGCAGGCGGTCGTGCCCGCTGCCCGCCGCAAATTCCGCGCGGACTTCCGTGATTTCCTCCGCGAGTTTGTCCAGCACCGGTTCCGGCCCGGGCCAGTCGAAGCCGACGGTCGCCGCCTTGTCGCACAACTTCAGCGCGCGCTGCCATTCGGGCAGGCCGCGCGCGATGCCGGCCAGTGCGCTGTGGTCGGCTTGCCCGCTGGCCGCACGTTCGGCACGCTTGATCTCGTCCCAGGCACGCGATTGCTCCGCCGCATCCGCATACCGCGCATCGCCGAACACATGCGGATGCCTGCGCACCAGCTTGTCGCTGATCGCTGCGACCACATCGTTGAAATCGAACAGGCCTTGCTCCTCCGCCATGCGCGCGTGGAACACCACCTGCAGCAGCAGATCGCCCAGTTCGTCCTTCAGCGCGACAGGGTCCTTGCGGTCGATCGCGTCGACCACCTCGTAGGCTTCCTCGATGGTGTACGGCGCGATCGTGTCGAAGGTCTGCGCCACATCCCAGGGGCAGCCGTGCCCGCGGTCGCGCAACCGCGCCATGATCGCGAGCAGCGCATCGACATCCCGGCGTTGCGTTGTGTTCATGCCACCGGCCGCAGCCGCGCCAGCCAATCCACCGAGGTGTCGCCGATCGCAAGGAATTCGGGGTTCAGCAGCGAGTCCTTGGTGTTGTAGCGCAACGGCGCACCCTGCAGGTCCACGACCTTGCCTCCAGCCTGCTCGACCACGCATTGCGCGGCAGCGGTATCCCACTCCGACGTCGGGCCGAGCCGCAGGTACAGGTCGGCATCGCCGCGCGCAACCATGCAGAACTTGATCGACGAGCCCACCGGCAACAACCGGTAGTCGCCGAGCCGCCCGAGCACCTCGGCCTGGCGGTCGCTGCCGTGCGAGCGGCTGCCGGCGACGACCGGAACCGCTTGCGCCGCGCGCGTCGCGATGGGTTTCGGCAGCGCGCCGGGTGACGATTCCAGGAATGCGCCCTCGCCCGCAACACCGTAGTACAGCTCGCCCGTCACGGGCAATTGCACCACGCCCAGCACCGGCACGTGGTTTTCGATCAAGGCTATATTGACCGTGAACTCGCCGTTGCGCTTCACGAATTCGCGGGTGCCGTCCAGCGGATCGACCAGCCAGTAGCGATCCCACGCACGCCGCGTTGCCCACGCGATGCTCTTGGACTCCTCCGACAGCACCGGGATATCCGGCGTCAGCGTATGCAGCCCCTCCACGATCACGCGATGCGAAGCCATGTCGGCGGCGGTCAGCGGCGAGTCGTCGGCCTTGTGCTCGACCGCGAAGCTGCCGGCATAGACTTCCAGGATGGCGGCTCCGGCGCGGCGTGCAAGCTGGCGACATTCGGTCGCAAAACGTTCCAGGGTACTCATACGGGACGAAACCTTCCTTCGAGATATTCACGCGCGATGAACAATCCCGCGATCGAGCGTCCTTCCGAAACGTCATCGCGCGCCAGCAGCAGGTGCAATTCCGACAATTTCCACGGCACCACTTCCAGCGGCTCCGGTTCGTCGCCGGGGCGGCGTTGCGGATACAGATCCTGCGCGAGGATGACCTGCGCCTTGTGGGTCATGTAGGACGGCAACAGCGACAGCGTCGCCAACGCCGTCAGCTTGCGGGCGCCGAAACCCACTTCTTCCTGCAATTCGCGATCGGCAGCCTGCAATGCCGTCTCACCGGGATCGATGCGGCCCTTGGGCAAGCCCAACTCATAGCGGTTCAAGCCGGCGCCGTATTCGCGCACCAGCAGAACGGTATCGTCATCCTGCATCGGCACGATGAACACGGCGCCGGTGCCGGACGCTGCAAGGCGCTCGAAGGTGCGGTGGGCGCCGTTGGAAAACGCGAGATCGACTTCCTCGACGCGCAGGAAGCGGCTGTCGCGCGCAGCGCGTCTCGCGAGGATCTCGGGTGGCGTGGGCATCCAGTGATTCTAACAACACGTCGCGCGCAACATGCAGGCATGCACGCCGGAATCGCATCCGGCACACTGGACCTGAGGCATCGGGAATGCCGCCGGCTGCTAACATTCCACCGTCGCATCTTCCATTCTTTGCCGTCACGCACGGAACTTCGCGCATGAAATGGACCATCGTGATTGGCCCCGTCGTGTTGGCCGTGACGCCCTGAACCCGTGCGCCTGAACAAGCACATCGCCGAAACCGGCTTCTGTTCCCGGCGCGAGGCGGACCGGTTGATTGCCGCAAAACGCGTCGCCATCAATGGCAAACCCGGCGGCATCGGCAGCCAGGTGGAAGACGGCGACGAAGTCTTGATCGACGGCCAGCCGTTGCCCGTGCGCCGCAATGCCGCACCGGGGCGCCGGCACGTCTATATCGCGTTGTACAAGCCGGTCGGCATCACCTGCACGACCGAGCACGACGTCAAGGGCAACATCGTCGATTTCGTCGACCATCGTGAACGCATATTTCCGATCGGGCGTCTGGACAAGGATTCCGAAGGCTTGATCCTGCTCACCAGCAACGGCGACATCGTCAACGAAATCCTGCGTTCCGAAAACGCGCACGAAAAGGAATACCTGGTCGGCGTGGACAAGCCGGTGACGCCGGCGTTCCTCGCCGGCATGGGGCGCGGCGTGCGCGTGCACGGGCAAATGACGATGCCGTGCAAACCCACGCGCATCGCCAAGTTCGGCTTCCGCATCGTGCTCACGCAAGGCCTGAACCGGCAAATCCGCCTGATGGCGGAAGCCTTCGGCTACCGCGTCACCCAACTGCGCCGCGTGCGCATCGAGAACATCAAACTCGGTGCGCTGAAGGTCGGACAATGGCGCAACCTCACCGAACTGGAATTGCGCGGCTTGCTGCCGGAGCGGACGCAATGGTGAGCGACGACGACGTTCCGGTTGCCGCGCAAAACAAGGCGACCCGCGTGTTCGTGCTCAGGGCCAGAGCGGCGCCGACCACCGGACGCGACTTGCTGGCTGAAGTCGGCCAGCAAGCGCACACCGAAATTCTCGCGCACACGCTGATGAACGCGCTGTTCGTGGCGCAATCCCACCGGCCCGATGTCGCGGTGCATCTGGTGCTGGAAAGCAGCCCGGATTATTCGCGCACGCTCAGCTTCGACTCGAACGACTTGCGCGACCTCGGCGGTTTCTACGAACAGGCGTTGCTCGGCAAAATTGCCCACGCGTTGGATGCGTCGGCCGGCATGGGCAAGGAAGAAAGGCGCCAGGTCGAGCCGGGCATCAGCGTGCGCACGCTCAGCTACGAAAAGCTGGTGCAGGAACTGGCCTGCGATCACCCGTTGTTCGTGCTGGACCGGAAGGGCACGCCGATCCGCGGCAAGACCTTCACCGGCAACCCGTGTTTCCTTTTGACCGACCACCTGCCGATGCCGAAAAAGAGTCTCCACAGCCTGGAACGATTGGGCGCCGAAAAAATCAGCGTAGGCCCGGTGATGCTGTTTGCCTCGCAGTGCGTGGTGCTGATCCACAACGAACTGGATCAAGACAACGTTTGAATGGCGCGGCAATCGCCTGCAAGCAGGCTCCTACGGAGTCGAGGCGGCGGTGATGGGTTACGGCACGCCCGATGCCGGCGGCGGCACGCTGGACGCCGACGACGGCAGCGGCACCTTTTTCCCGGTCAGCGTTGTGGGCGGCGGCATCGAGAGGCGCACGTCGTTTTCCAGCTCGTCCGGTGGCGCCGACGGCGGCGGCGAAGACTGGCACCCAGCCATGAGCAGCAGCGGCGAGATGCCACACTTCACCTTGAGCCCGCCAGGCAGGTGCACGGTTTTCACCGCCGTGGTCTTCTCGACCGCCTTGTTGTACGCGCGCCCGATGGTCTTCGCGCCCAGGCTTTCATGATCCGGCGCCCAGTCCTTGTTGAATTCCGTAGGCTTGTACGGAACCGGCGACTTGCCGCTGTAGATCTGCGAGCCCTGCAACGCGGGCGCGCTGTAGGCCGGTGCGGGAATGGATTGTTTCGAGGCGCCCGACGACAAGCGGATCTGGCCATTCGAGTCGTAGAGATCGAGCCGTGGCGCCTTGACGCCTTCGAGGGTCGCCGTGATCGCTCCCGGCGCCGGGGCTTCACGATGCACCAGCGGCGGCGGTGGTTGCCCCGGCAACGGTGGCGGCGGCACGAGCGGTGGCGGTGGCGGCAATTCCGGGGACGGCTCGACCAGTGTCACCACGAATGCACCGCCCTCGGCGTGACCGTACGGCGCAGGCCTGAGAATGAGGTACGCCAGCCAGGCCAGCAACACGTGGCCCAGCAGCACCAGCGCCAAGAGTGTCCACAACGAGCGCCGCTCGCGCGGCGGGCGGCCACGCTGGGTGAGGCGCACGTAGGGCAGATCGGGGATGGCCGCATTCGCGGCAGGCCCCGTGCCCGGATCACCGGGCAGCGGTTCCAGCCTTTCCTGTGCTTCGTTGCGTGGCATGCGATCAGCCGGTGTGCGCAAAGCGCGCAGGGGGAGTTTAGGGGAAGCGCCAGCCACGCCCACGCGGCGCGCCGTCCACGCGGGGCGAACGGGATTGTGACCCTCGGTGCCGGCGCCGGTTCCACGGAACTTGACCCGTTGCCGGTTTGGGCGCAAGGTCATCCAACCACTGTCATCGGAAAAACGAGGCCCGCATGAGTGCCTACACCACCGGAGACATACGCAACGTGGCCCTCGCGGGCCACGCCGGCGCCGGCAAGACCAGCCTGTTCGAAGCCCTGCTGCACGCCGGGGGCGCGATCCAGGCCGCGGGCACGGTCGAACGCGGCAACACCGTGTCCGATTTCGATGGGCAGGAAAAGGAACGCGGGCACTCGATCCACTCCGCGATCGCCTCGGTGGACACGGCCGGCTGCCACCTCAACCTGATCGACACCGCCGGCTACGCGGATTTCCGCGGCGAAGCCTTGGCGGCGCTCGCCGCGGTCGAAACCTGCGCTGTGGTGGTGAATGCCGCCAACGGCGTCGAGCACGGCACGCGCCGGCTGATGCATTACGCAAAGGAACGCCGTCTCGCGCGCATGCTCATCGTCAACCGCATCGACATGGAAGGGCTCGACCTCGCCGGCGTCGTCGAGGAACTGCGCGACGAGTTCGGCGCGGAATGCCTGCCGGTGAACCTGCCGGCGGAGCACGGCGCGAAGGTCGTGGACTGCTTCTTCGCGCACGCCGGCGACAGTGACCTCGGGCCGGTCGCCGACGCCCACCAGCGCATCCTCGACCAGGTGGTCGAGGTCAACGAACGCCTGATGGGCCGCTATCTCGAAAGCGGCGAAGAACAACTGTCGCCGGAAGACCTGCACGCCGCGTTCGAACAGTGCCTGCGCGACGGCCACCTGGTGCCGATCTGCTTCACCTCCGCGCGCACCGGCGCGGGCGTTGCGGAGTGGCTGCAGGTCGCGCAGAAGCTGCTGCCGCATCCCGGCGAAGCCAATCCGCCGCCCTTCGTGAAGGGGACCGGCGCCGACGCCAAGCCGATCGAAGCCAAGCCCGACCCCGGTGCGCACGTGATCGCCGACGTATTCAAGATCATCAACGATCCGTTCGTCGGCAAGCTCGCGGTGTTCCGCGTGTGGCAGGGCACGGTCAGGAAGGATTCGCAACTGTTCATCGACGATGGCAAGAAACCGTTCAAGGTCGGGCACCTGTTCCGCCTGCAGGGCAGGGAGCATCCGGAAATCGACAGCGCGATCCCGGGCGACATCGCCGGCGTCGCCAAGGTCGAGGAAATCCATTTCGATGCGGTGCTGCACGACTCGCACGACGAGGACCTGATCCGCCTGCAACCGCTCGATTACCCGCTGTCGATGTTCGGACTCGCGCTGGAACCCAGGCACAAGGGCCAGGACCAGAAGCTCGCGACGGCGCTGGCGAAACTCGCGGAAGAAGATCCCTGCCTCGGCGTCGAACACAACAAGGAACTCAACGAAACCGTGGTGCGCGGGCTGTCCGACCTGCACCTGAAACTCACGCTGGCGCGCATGCAGGACAAATACGGCGTCGAGGTCGTCACCCATCCGCCGCGCATCGCGTACCGCGAAACGATAGCTACTGCGGCCGAAGGCCACCACCGTCACAAGAAGCAGACCGGTGGCGCCGGCCAGTTCGGCGAGGTGTACCTGCGCGTTGAGCCGCTGCCGCGCGGCGGCGGCTTCGAGTTCCGCGACGACAGCAAGGGCGGCGTGATCCCCAACCAGTTCATTCCCGCGATCGAGAAGGGCGTGCGCCAGGTGCTGGAACACGGAGCGGTCGCGGGCTACCCGATGCAGGACGTACGGGTGGTGGTGTACGACGGCAAGTACCACCCGGTCGATTCCAAGGAAGTCGCGTTCGTGTCGGCCGGCAAGAAGGCATTCCTCGACGCGGTGGCGAAAGCCAGGCCGATCGTGCTGGAACCTATCGTCAACCTCGACGTCAACGTGCCCGAGCAATACATGGGCGACGTCACCGGCGGGCTGGCGTCGAAACGCGCACGCATCAGCGGCACGGATTCGCTGCGCGGCGGCGTGCTGGTCGTGAAGGCACAGGCGCCGCTGGCCGAAGTGGTCGATTACCAGACCGAGTTGCGCTCGCTCACCGGCGGCGAAGGCCGCTTCGCAATGGAGCTCTCGCACTACGACCCGGTGCCGCCGCAGGTGCAGAAGCAGCTCACCGACGCCTGGAAGCCGAAGGTGGAGGAAGACTGACGGAACCCGATGTTCCGCGCATCCATCGGAGATCGTCGCAGCGAGTCGCTTCGCCGCGCGCTTCGCATAGGCCGCACGCCTGCACTAACATCGGCGCCAGTTCCATCGGGGAAACCTCCATGCCGCACCGCGTCCCGTGCCTGCACGCCGGCCTGCTGTCCGCACTGTTGGCAATTTCCGCGGCCGCCTCGACGGCCGCCCATGCCGCGACACCCGCCACCCCTCCACCGGCACGCAAGGACTGCATCGGCCTCGTGCTCGGCGGCGGCGGCGCGCGCGGCGCGGCGCACATCGGCGTGCTGGAAGTGCTGGAGCGCGAGCACATCCCGATCTGCGTGATTTCCGGCACCAGCATGGGCGCGATCGTGGGTTCTCTGTACGCGGTCGGCTATACGCCTGAAGAAATGCGCAAGATCATGGACGGCATCAACTGGAAGGACCTGTTCAACGACGACCCGCCGCGCGCCGAACTGCCGATGCGGCGCAAGAACGAGGATTTCCGCTACCTGCTCAATTTCGAGATCGGGTTCAGGGACGGCAGGATCGTGATGCCGGCCGGGTTGGTGCAGGGCCAGAAATTGCTGATGCTGCTGCGCCGGCTGCTGTTGCCGGCCTGGCACGTCGAGGACTTCAACCATCTTCAGATTCCCTTCCACGCGGTCGCCGCCAATCTCGGCAACGGGCAGCCGGTGATCCTCGACCACGGCAACCTGCCCCTGGCCGTGCGCGCCAGCATGTCGGTGCCGGGAGCCTTCGCGCCCACCCGCTACGACGGCCAGCTGCTGGTCGACGGCGGCATCCTCGACAACGTGCCGGTGGACGTCGCGCGCAAGATGGGCGCGACCCGCTTGATCGTGGTGAACGTCGGCACGCCGTTGGCCGACGAAGACAGCATGACCAATCCGCTCGCCGTGATGAACCAGATGCTGGGCGTGGCGACGCTGGAAAGCACCGAACGGCAATTGCGTTCGCTCGGACCGAACGACCTGCTGATCACCCCCAGGCTCAACGGCATCAGCGCCGCCGACTTCGGCGACGCCGCAAGCGCCATCCGGATCGGCGAACAGGCCGCAGAAGCGGCGCTGCCGGAACTCAAGCGCTTCAGCGAAAACCCCGCGCAGTGGACGGCGTGGCGCGCGGCGCATCGCGTCCAGGCCTTCGACCCGGGTCTGGTCGCATTCGTGCACGTGCTCGATGCCAACCCGGACGACCAACGCGTCATCGGCAAGCATCTCGCCGCCGATGTCGGCAAGCCCCTCGACGTACCCGAGGTGGAGCAGCAGGTTTCGAACCTGTACGGCAGCGGCGACTATGCCCTGCTGGGCTGGCGCCCGGCGGAGCAGGACGGCCAGCGCGGCATCGAGATCATTCCGGAGGACAAGCCCTGGGGTCCGCTGTACGGCAAATTCGGTTTCCAGCTGAGCGATGACTTCTCCGGGCGCGCCAACTACGTGGTTTCCGCGGAGGTCACCGCCACCGGCCTGAACCATTCCAACGCACGCTGGACCAACGGCGTGTGGCTGGGGCGCACCACCGGCCTCTACTCGCGCTTCTACCAGCCCTTCGGCGACTTCGACCATGGCTACCTGCAGCCGGACTTCGTGTTGCGCAACGACAGCGTGCCCATCTTCTCGGACAACAAGGAGATCGCCGAATACCGCTTCCACCGCACCCACCTCGGCGTGGAAGCCGGCTGGTCGCCGGTGCCGCAGTGGAACGTGGCGGTGCGTTTGGCAGGCGGCTACGATTTCGCCTCCCTCGTGATCGGCGATCCGCACATCTTCCCGGACCAGGGGTCCAACTGGACCAGCGTGCGCGTCAGCACGACCTGGGACACCCTGGACAACGTGAACTTCCCGACCCACGGCGCCCGCGTGCACCTTGATTACGAGGCCTACCGCAATTTCCTCGGCGGCGAATCGCACGGCGGGGTGGCGCGACTGACCGGCGACTGGGCGATCAACTGGGGCTATGGCCCATTCAAGCGCTACACCGTGCTGCTGGGGCTGCGCGCTTCTAGCTCACAAGGCAATTCGCGTTTCGAGCAATCGCTGGAACCCGTCGATTTCCTGGGCGGCTTCCTCAATCTTTCCGGGCACGCGGAAAACTCGCTGATCGGCGACCAGAGCGCGCTTGCGCGCGCCGTCGCGTATCGGCGGATGGGCGGCAGCCTGCGCGAAGTCTTCGGCGTACCGCTGTACCTCGGCGCCAGCGTCGAAGCCGGCAACGTCTGGAACGACCGCAGCGACGTCGGCTTCAACGACCTGATCTACGCCGGCAGCGTATTCGGCGGCGTCAATACGCCGCTGGGTCCGTTGTTCCTCGGCTTTGGCCACGCCAGCGACCACGCCAACGCGTGGTACCTCACGTTCGGCTCGCTGCTGCGGCCGCGCCAATAGCGGCCGGGGTCCGGGGCGCTGCGTCAGGCGCGCCCGCCGAACCTGTCGGTGGCGCCAACCAGTTCGTGCACGTTGCCCGGCTCGAACGCCGAGTGACCCGCATCCGGCACGATGCGCAGTTCCGCCTGCGGCCACGCGCGGTGCAGGTCCCACGCGCTGCGCGCCGGGCACACCACGTCGTAGCGCCCCTGCACGATCACCGCGGGGATGCCGCGCAGGCGCTGCGCGTTGCGCAACAACTGGTCGTCGTGTTCGAAAAACCCGCGGTTCACGAAGTAGTGGTTCTCGATACCCGCGAACGCCAGTGCGAATTCATCACTGGCACTCGCTGCGACGTAGGCTTCGTTCTGCAGCAGGAAACTGGTCGAGGCTTCCCACACCGACCACGCGCGCGCGGCGGCCAGGCGCACCGCCGGGTCGTTCGAAACCAGGCGTTTGTGGTACGCCATGATCAAATCATCGTGCTCGGCCACGGGGATCGCGGCGAGGTACTTTTCCCACGCATCCGGATACAGCATGTCGCAGCCGCGCTGGTAGAACCATTGCAGCTCCTGCTGCCGCAGCATGAAAATGCCGCGCAGCACGAGTTCGGTGACCCGTTCCGGGTGCGTTTCCGCGTACGCCAGCGCCAGCGTCGAGCCCCACGAGCCGCCGAACACCTGCCAGCGCTCGATCCGCAGGTGCGCGCGCAGGCGTTCGATGTCGGTGACCAGGTCCCAGGTGGTGTTCTCGCGCAACTCGGCGTGCGGCGTGGAGCGCCCGCAGCCGCGCTGGTCGAACAGCACGATCCGGTACACCGTCGGATCGAAGAAGCGCCGGCACTTCGGGTTGCAGCCGGCACCGGGACCGCCGTGCAGGAACACGACCGGTTTCCCGTGCGGATTGCCGCACTGTTCGTAGTACAGGGTGTGCAATCCGGAAACCGGCAACCGGCCGCTGTCGAACGGCTCGACGTCCGGGTACAGCGTGCGGCGCTCGCCATGCATATCCATTCAGGGCATTTCGTCGGAACGATGAATCCGGTTAGCCTAGCATTCCCGTCCCGTTGACGCAGCGCAGCCCGCACATGAAAACCTCGTTTCCCAAGAAGGACATCAAGATCGTCTTGCTGGAGGGCATCCACCAGAGTGCCATCGAGGTTTTCCACGACGCCGGGTACACCTGGATCGAACATCATGACAAGGCGCTGCCGCGTGACGAACTGTTCAAGGCCATCGCCGACGCGCACATCGTGGGCCTGCGTTCGCGCACCCAGCTCGATGCCGAAGCGATCGTGCAGGCGCGCCGCCTGCTGGCGGTCGGCTGTTTTTGCATCGGCACCAACCAGGTCGATCTCGACCAGGCGCATGATCGCGCCGTTCCGGTATTCAACGCGCCCTATTCCAACACGCGCAGCGTCGCGGAGCTGGTGATCGCCGAGGCGATCCTGCTGATGCGGCGCGTGCCCGAACGCAACGCCGAATGCCATCGCGGCGGCTGGTCCAAGTCCGCCGACGGCAGCTTCGAGGTACGCGGCAAGACGCTCGGCATCGTCGGCTATGGCCACATCGGCACCCAGGTCGGCGTGCTGGCCGAAGCGCTGGGCATGCACGTGATCTACCATGACATCGAAGCCAAGCTGGCGCTCGGCAACGCGTCAGCGGCGCGCGATCTCGACGACCTGCTGGCACGCTCGGACATCGTGACCCTGCATGTGCCGGCGACCCCGCAGACCGCCGGCATGCTAGGCGCGGCGCAGATCGCGCGCATCCGCCACGGCGCCATGCTCATCAATGCCTCGCGCGGCAACGTGGTGGATATCGACGCTTTGGCGGCGGCCCTGAAGAGCGGGCAACTTGCGGGCGCGGCAGTAGACGTGTTCCCGAAGGAACCCAAGAGCCGCGACGAGGAATTCGCCTCGCCGTTGCGCGAATTCGACAACGTGATCCTGACCCCGCACGTCGGCGGCAGCACCCAGGAAGCGCAACTCAACATCGGCACCGAAGTCGCTGCCAAGCTGGTGCGCTACAGCGACAACGGCTCCACCCTGTCGGCGGTGAATTTCCCCGAAGTGTCGCTGCCCGAACACCCTGGCAGCAGCCGCCTGCTGCACATCCACCACAACGTGCCGGGCGTGCTGTCGCGCATCAACGACGTGTTTTCGCAAAGTGGCGTCAACATCAACGGCCAGCACCTGCAGACCGATGGCAAGATCGGTTACGTGGTGATCGACGTGTCGGCCTCCGAGACCCAATCGGAAGCGTTGCGCGAACAGCTGGCGGCGATTCCGGGGACTGTGCGCACGCGGTTGTTGTACTGAGCACGCCAACGCGCCTGATCCGCTGCTGTGCAGTCGAACCGACACCTTGCCACGAAGCAGCTGTCGGAAACACCCGCGAAGCGGCTGTTGTGGAAAGTCAGGCCAAGGATGGCCGTTCTGGTCTCGCAGATCGCGATGCGCTCGACGGTCGCGGCACCATCCACCGAAGCCGCGTTCACGGACGAACGCAAGAACACGGTGGGGCGGCGGGATGACTCGCGCCTTCCTGGCGCTCGCCCTTCGGGCCATCGGCTTTCGCCGATGTTCGCTCCGGCATCCTGGCTTCGCAGTCGAACGGCGCCTGCTTGGGCAGGCGCCAGTTCTCATCCTCACCACAGCCAACAACAAAAACGGGCCGCAAGGGCCCGTTTCTTGTTGTTGGTCGGGGCGGCGGGATTCGAACCCACGACCCCCTGCCCCCCAGGCAGATGCGCTACCAGGCTGCGCTACGCCCCGACCGAACAGCCATGATAGCGGAACGTGTGGTAAACCGCGGCACGGGATCTTCCGCGGCGGCTGTTGTTAAAAGTCAGGCCATGGAAGGCCGTTCTGGTGCTCGCGAACCCCAGGGACTGAATCCCGCAACAGAATCCAGCGACGCAGCGATCATGGAGATCGCATCAGGGACCCTTGCGGACGGGCTCGCGCAGGATCTGCAGCAACTGCTCCAGCTCCAGCCGCATCTGGTGCACGATCTGGTGCGAGATGGAGGCTTCCATCTTGCCCTGCTGGCCTTCCAGCCGCGCGCGCGCGCCGGTTATGGTGAAGCCCTGGTCGTACAGCAGCGCGCGGATCTGGCGGATCATCAGCACGTCGTGGCGCTGGTAATAGCGCCGGTTGCCGCGGCGCTTGACCGGGTTCAGCGCCGGGAACTCCTGCTCCCAGTAGCGCAGCACGTGCGGCTTGACCGCGCACAGTTCGCTGACCTCGCCAATCGTGAAATAACGCTTGGCCGGGATGGCGGGAAGTTCGTTATTGCTGCCCTGATCCAGCATGGCTCTCGACCCTCAGTTTCAGCTTCTGCCCCGGGCGAAACGTCACCACGCGCCGGGCGGAGATGGGGATCTCCTCGCCGGTCTTGGGGTTGCGTCCGGGCCGCTGATTCTTGTTGCGCAGGTCGAAGTTGCCGAACCCCGACAACTTGACCGGCTCCCCCCGCTCGAGCGCCTCGCGCAACACCTCGAAAAAGGCGTCCACGCACTCCCTGGCTTCACGCTTGTTGAGGCCCACTTCGGAAAACAGGCGCTCGGCCATCTCTGCCTTGGTCAGCGTCATCTCATTTCCTCAACTTGGCCCCGAATTCGCGTTCCAGCAGCGCCACCACATCGGCTACGCAGTGGTCGGCCTCCTGGTCCGTAAGCGTGCGCGAACCGTCCTGCAAAATCAAGCCCATGGCAAGACTCTTTCGTCCTTTGCTCAAACCAGGACCGTGAAAACAGTCAAACAATACGAGATCGTTCACGATTGTTCGCAAACTTGAACGAACTGCCGCGGCGATGCTGGACCATTCCACACGTTCATCGACCTCCACCGCGATGTCGCGGCGTACCGACGGGAAACGCGGCAATGGCTGCGCGGCGGGAATGGTCCTGCGCTGCAGTACCGATTGGGCGACCTCGAACACGAAGGTTTCGGGCAGGTCGAGCGAGGCTTGCAACGATGGATGCAACGCGCCCACCGCTCCCACGACGGCCCCATCACGCAGGACCCGCGCGCCGCGGCCGGGATGCAGCCACGCCGGCAGTTCGCGGGCATCGAACGACCACGCTCCCGATGTGCCGGACAATGCAAGCAGGGTTTCCAGATCACCCTTGATGTCGAAGAAATCGAGCGCGCGTTTCGCCTCTCCCCATTGCTCGGCGCGCGCGTTGCCACAAGCCACGGCTGCCAGCATCGTGGTTTCGACGGGAGCCGCATCGTTTTCCTGCTCCAGGCCCGTTACCGGACGCCGGGAGAACACCACCCCGGACTCGAACAACCGCACGCGCGCCTGCTGGCGGTTGCGGTTGCGCTTCAGGGTTTCCGCCAGACCCGGCAACAACGAGGTACGCATCACGGCCATTTCCGCCGACAGCGGATTGACCAGCGCCACCGTACCGGCATCCAGTTGCCATGTTTGCAACAGGCGCGCATCGACGAAGGCGTAGCAGATCGCCTCGTGGTAATCGCGTGCGGCGAGGCTGGCGCTCAACACGGACGCGGGCAGCAGGGTCTCATCGTCATGCGGCACCGGTGGCTCACCTGCAGGCAAGCGCGACGGGATCCCGTCGTAACCGTGGATGCGCGCGACCTCCTCGATCAGGTCTTCCTCGCGCTCGATGTCGAAGCGCCGCGAGGGCGGGGTGACCCGCCAGCCTTCGGCGCACTTCTCAACCATCATGCCCAAGGCTGACAGGATGCGCTCGACTTCGGTGTCCTCGACCGTGATGCCCAGCAATCGCGTGATGCGCGCACGCCGCAGCAATACCGTGACACGTTGCGGCAAATGCCTAGCCGACACCGCTTCGATGACCTCGCCCGGTTTGCCACCTGCAATTTCCAGCAGCAGCGCGGTCGCGCGTTCCATCGCCATGCGCGGCAGCTCCGGATCCACGCCGCGCTCGAAGCGATGTGCCGCATCGGTGGCCAGGCCGAGCTTGCGCGCGCGGCCCATGATCGCAGGCGGTGCGAAATGGGCGGCTTCCAGGAAGACGTCACGCGCCCCGCCGGTCACGCGGGAATCGAAACCGCCCATCACGCCGGCCACGGCCAGCGTCCTCTTCCCGTCGGCAATCAAGAGGAACCCGGGATCGAGTTTGGCGTCACTACCATCCAGCAACTTCAGGGTTTCACCGTCGGCCGCGCGCCGCACCAAGATGTCACCCGACAGCGTCGCTTCGTCGAAGGCGTGCATGGGCTGGCCGGTTTCCAGCATCACGTAGTTGGTGACGTCCACCACCGCGTTGATGGGCTTGACGCCGGCCGCGCGCAGCCGTTGCACCATCCACGCAGGCGCGGGGGCAGTCATGTCGATGCCTCGCACCGCACGCCCAAGGTAGCGTGGGCAGTCCGCGCCAGCTTCGAGCCGGATTGCGCGCGGTGCCGCGATCGCCGCCGCAACCGGCACGACCGCGGCAATCCTGGCATGCGAACCGAACTCCGCCGCGACTTCATCGGCCAACCCGATCATCCCAAGGCAATCGCCACGATTGGGAGTGAGCTCGACTTCGATCGATGCATCCGGCAAACCAAGGTATTCGGCCAACGGCTTGCCGACGGGCGCATCATGCGGCAATTCCATCAGGCCCGATGCATCGGCATCGACGCCGAGTTCCTTGGCCGAGCACAGCATGCCGGAGGATTCGACGCCGCGCAGTTTGGCCGCCTTGATCGTGACCCCGTTCGGCAGCTTCGCGCCAATCGTCGCCAGCGGCGCAACCAATCCGGCACGCGCATTCGGCGCGCCGCACACGATCTGCATCTCGTGCTCGCCCGTGTCGACCCGGCACACGTGCAGCTTGTCCGCATCGGGATGCGCCTCGCAGGCCAGGATGCGCGCGACGATCACGCCTTCCAGCGCCCCACCCATGATTTCGGCACCGGCGACTTCCAGCCCACTCATCGTCAGCCGCCGCATCAACTCCGCGCGACCGGCGGGAATGTCGACCAGCGAACGCAGCCAGTTTTCGGAAAATTTCATCAGACGGAATCCCGTTCGCTCTCTGCAGGTGCCGGCGTGCCGGCGACGGTCGCGCGCACGCGCGCTCCTACATGAATTGTTTGAGGAAACGCACGTCGTTCTCGAAGAACGCACGCAGGTCGGTGACGCCGTAGCGCAGCATCGCGAGGCGCTCGACGCCCATGCCGAACGCGAAGCCGGTGTAGCGCTCCGGATCGATGCCGCAGGCCTTCAGCACGTTCGGATGCACCATGCCGCAGCCCAGCACTTCCAGCCAGCGTTCGCTGCCGTCGGAGCCGCCTGGATCGGCACCGCTCCAGCGGATCACCACGTCGGCGCCGGGCTCGACGAACGGAAAGTAGGTCGGCTTGAACTGCATCTCGAACGCGCGTCCGAAGAACACGCGCAGGAACTCGGCGATCGTGCCCTTCAGGTCGGCCATCGTCGCGGACTCATCCACCAGCAGGCCTTCGACCTGATGGAACATCGGCGAGTGGGTCTGGTCGGAATCGCTGCGATAGACCTTGCCGGGCGCGATGATGCGGATGGGTGGCTGCCGACCTTTCATCGCCCGGATCTGCACCGGCGACGTGTGGGTGCGCAGCAGGCGCGCGACGCCACCAATTTCAGAGGAAATGTAGAACGTGTCGTGCATCGCGCGCGCGGGATGGTGCGCGGGGAAGTTCAATGCTTCGAAGTTGTGCCAGTCATCCTCGATCTCCGGACCCTCGGCGACCGCATAACCGAGCTGCGCGAAGATCGCTTCGATGCGTTCGCGGGTGCGGGTCAGCGGGTGGATGCTGCCGCGCATGCCATCGCGTCCGGGCTGGGTGACATCGATGCCTTCCGAGGCCAGGCGCTGCGCCAGCGCAGCGCCTTCCAACGCCAGCTTGCGTGCCCCGATGGCGTCGGTGATCTTCGTCTTGGCGTCGTTCACCTCGGCACCACGTGCCTTGCGATCTTCCGGCGGCAATTTGCCCAGGGCCTTGAGTTCGGCGGTGATCGCGCCGCTCTTGCCGAGCAATGCGACGCGCTGCGTTTCCAGCGCCTCCAGCGTCGCCGCCGTCGCGATCGCCGCCAATGCCTCATCGGTGCGTTGCGTCAACGTGTCCATCGCCACCCTTCAGCAAACAAAAGAAAAGCGGGGAGAGGGCAAGGCCCTCTCCCCGCTCGCTTGGATCACAACGACCCGGCGCGGACGCCGGAATCGTTCAAGCAGCCAGGCTGGCCTTGGCCTTCTCGGCGACTGCGCCAAACGCCGCGATGTCGTGCACGGCGAGGTCCGCCAGCACCTTGCGGTCGATGGTGATGCCGGCCTTGTCGAGACCCGCGATCAGGCGGCTGTAGGACAGCCCGAACTGGCGTGCGGCCGCGTTGATGCGCACGATCCACAGGGCGCGGAACTGGCGCTTCTTCTGCTTGCGGCCGATGTAGGCGTACTGCTGGGCCTTGGTGACGGCCTGCTTGGCAACGCGGTAGACCTTGCGGCGGGCGTTGTAATAGCCCTTGGCAGCCTTCAGGGTTTTCTTGTGACGCGCACGCGCGGTGACGCCACGCTTGACTCGTGCCATGGTCGTCTCTCCTTACGCGTAGGGCAGCATGCGCGCGACACGCTTGGTGTCGGACTCATGCACGTGGTTGGGGGCGCGCAAACCGCGTTTGCGCTTGGTGGCCTTCTTGGTCAGGATGTGCGACTTGAAGGCGTGCCCGGCCTTGAACTTGCCGGAAGCGGTCTTGCGGAACCGCTTGGCAGCGGCCCGGTTGGTCTTGATCTTTGGCATATGCCACTCCGTTTGGTTTTCGTGACTGGCGCGGGCGGCGATCTTCGCGATCACGCTTTCCATCCATGCCCTTGCCGGCTTGTATTGCAGCGACCCATGTTCCGGCTGCCGCATTGTCCGTCCGCCGATCCGCGGCGGGCGGGTTGCCCCTATTTCTTCTTGGGGCTGATCATCATCGTCATCTGGCGGCCTTCCATGCGCGGGAACTGGTCCACCACCGCCTGCTCGGCAATGTCGTTCTGGATGCGCCGGGCCAGTTCGATGCCCAGTTCCTGATGCGACATCTCGCGACCACGGAAGCGGATATTGACCTTGACCTTGTCGCCTTCTTCCAGGAACCGCAGCATGTTGCGCAGCTTGATGTTGTAGTCGCCGACGTCCGTGGTCGGGCGGAACTTCAGTTCCTTGATTTCGATCTGCTTCGACTTCTTGCGCTGGGCCGCGGCTTTCTTCTGCTGCTCGAACTTGAACTTGCCGAAATCCATGATCCGGCACACGGGCGGTTCGGCGGTCGGCTGGATCTCGACCAGATCCAATCCGGCATCCTCGGCCATGGCCAATGCCTCGTCGCGCTCGAGGACCCCGACCTGTTCGCCATCGGCACCGATCACCCGCACGCGCGGGACACGGATTTCCTGGTTGCGCCGATTGCCTTTGTTTTCGGTAGCGATACCGTCTTCTCCTGCTCAAGTTCGCCAGCACTGCCTGGCGTGCATTCCGTCAGCGTGGGCCCGGTTCGGCCTGCAAGCGTTCGACGAAGGCCGGCAGCGGCATGCTGCCAAGGTCCTCCCCGGAACGCGTACGCACGGAAATGGTGCCCTTCTCCCTCTCGCGGTCGCCGACCACGAGCAGCCAAGGCACCTTCTGCAACGTATGCTCGCGAATTTTATAGCCTATTTTCTCGTTGCGCAAATCGGCCTCGGCCCGGAAGCCAGCTTCGTTCAGGTCACGGGCCACTCGGGCCACATAATCGGCCTGGCTATCCGTGATGTTCATCACGACCACCTGGACGGGCGCCAGCCAGGTCGGGAAGTTGCCGGCATGGTGCTCGATCAGGATGCCGAGGAAGCGTTCCATCGACCCCACGATGGCCCGGTGCAGCATCACCGGGGTGTGGCGCTGGGAATCCTCGCCCACGTATTCGGCGCCCAGCCGCCCCGGCATCGAGAAGTCCACCTGCATGGTGCCGAGCTGCCAGTCGCGGCCGATCGCGTCGCGCAAGTGGTATTCGATTTTGGGACCGTAGAAGGCGCCCTCGCCCGGCAACTCGGTCCACTCGGCGCCGGCCTTGCGCAGGGCCGAGCGCAGGGCTTCCTCGGCCTTGTCCCAGATCGCGTCGTCGCCGATGCGGGCTTCGGGTCGCAGCGCCAGCATCAGCTCGACATCCTTGAAGCCGAAATCGGCATAAACCTTCAGCGCCTGCCGGTGGAAATCCACCACTTCGGACTCGATCTGGTCTTCGGTGCAGAAGATGTGGCCATCATCCTGGGTGAAGCTGCGCACGCGCAGCAGGCCGTGCAGCGCGCCGGACGGTTCGTTGCGGGTGCACGAACCGAATTCGCCGTAGCGGATCGGGAGGTCGCGGTAGCTGCGCAGGCCGTCGTTGTAGATCTGCACATGGCCCGGGCAGTTCATGGGTTTCACCGCGTAAGTGCGCTTCTCCGACTCGGTGAAGAACATGTTGTTCTTGTAGTTGTCCCAATGGCCGGATTTCTTCCACAGCGACACGTCCAGGATGGCCGGACACTTGACCTCCTGGTAGCCCGACTCGCGATACACGCCACGCATGTATTGCTCGACCTGCTGCCACAGCGTCCAGCCCTTGGCGTGCCAGAACGCCATGCCCGGCGCTTCTTCCTGCATGTGGAACAGGTCGAGCTGTTTGCCAAGCTTGCGGTGGTCGCGCTTCTCGGCTTCCTCGATGCGCGTGAGGTAGGCCTTGAGGTCCTTGTCGTTGAGCCACGCGGTGCCATAAATGCGGCTCAGCATCGCGTTGTCGGAATCGCCGCGCCAGTAGGCCCCGGCGGTCTTCATCAGCTTGAACGCCTTCAGCCGCCCGGTGTCCGGCACGTGCGGACCGCGGCAGAGGTCGGTGAACTCGCCCTGCGAATACAACGACAATTCCTCGTTGGCCGGGATCGACTCGATGATCTCGGCCTTGTAGTCCTCGCCGAGGCCGCGGAAGAACTTCACGGCCTCGTCGCGCGACTTCACGCTGCGCGACAGCGGCAGCGATTCCTTGGCGATCTTGTGCATCTCGGCTTCGATCGCGGGCAGGTCTTCGGGCTTGAACGGCTCGCCCTTGGGCGCGAAGTCGTAATAGAAACCGTCCTCGATCACCGGCCCGATCGTCACCTGCGTGCCTGGATACAGCCGCTGCACCGCCTGCGCCAGCAGGTGCGCCGTGGAATGGCGGATGACGTCCAGCGCTTCGGGCGATTTTTCGGTAACGATCTCGATCCTGGCGTCGTGGTCGATCGTGCGCGACAGGTCCACCAGCTTGCCATCGACCTTGCCCGCCAGCGCGGCCTTGGCCAGGCCCGCGCCAATGGACGCCGCGACGTCATGCACGCTGGGCGGGGCGTCGAAGGATCGGGTGCTGCTGTCGGGAAGCGTGATCGAGATCATGGTAGTCACTTCAAGCAACAAAAAAGGGCGCCACGCGCCCTCGCGGAACCGCAAGGCGCGTTCGATCAATCCGGGGTCGTGGTAGTCGCCATGTCGCACGCTGGGCCAGCGTTTCCGCGGACCACCTTGCTTTGCAGGCATACAAAGTTAGTGCAGCCCCGGCATGGCGTCAACGGCGAACGTTTGAGCATCGGGCGCTTTCCCGTTATAGTTCGCGGCCCGCATTCTCGCGGGCGGTTAGCTCAGCGGTAGAGCACTACCTTGACATGGTAGGGGTCACAGGTTCGATCCCTGTACCGCCCACCACTTGCGACACGCGCAAGGCCACCTGCACGGTGGCCTTGCTGTTTCGGCGGCCTGCAAACGGCTGCGACCGGATTCAGCGGGCGCTATCCTTCTCGGGTTTGCAACCGGATGGCAGGCATGTCGGAATACGCACTCATTGGCGACATCGGCGGCACCAACGCCCGCTTCGCGCTCACCGATCTTGCGGCACAACGGCCCCAGATCCTGCAGGAACACACCTACAGCGACGCGGACGTCGGCAGCCTCGCCGAAGCGGGGCACCGCTACCTCGCCGCCACAGGCGCCAAACCCCGGCGGGCGGCGCTGGCGGTTGCGTCGCCCATCGAAGGTGACCAGATCCGGCTGACCAACCGCAACTGGTCCACCAGCCGCAGCGTGCTGCAACAAGCATTGGGGCTCGACCACCTGCGCCTGATCAACGACTTCGCGGCCATCGCCTGGGCGGCACCCCATCTCGCTGCGAATGATCGCGCGGCCATCCACAGCGTTGTCGCATCGCCACCGGTGGGCCCGGTCACCCTGATCGGTGCCGGCACCGGGCTCGGCGTCGCGCTGCTGACCGGGTCGCCCGCGCAAGGCTGGCACGTCGTGCCGACCGAGGGCGGCCACGCCACCTTCGCGCCGGTCGACGACACGGAACGCACCATCTCGGCGTGGCTGGCCGCGCGCTTCGGCCGCGTCTCCACCGAACGCGCGCTCAGCGGCAACGGCCTGTCCTGCATCGATGCCGCGCTACGTGGCGTTACGCCGGTGGCCGCGCCAGCCGAGCAGCCCGGCGCGCGCAGCGCGAGGGACATCACCCAAGCCGCACTTGCGGGCCATGACGGCGACGCGCAGCGTGCGCTGGACCGTTTCTGCCGCATCTACGGTGCCGTGGCGGGGGATGCCGCGCTACTGCACGGTGCCAGCACGGTGCTGATCGCCGGCGGCGTGGTGCTGCACTTCCTCGACTACTTCCGCGACAGCGGCTTCATGGAGGCTTTCCTCGCCAAGGGCCGCCATGTCGAATACATGCGACGCATGGCCGTGCAGGTCGTCACCCATCCGAATCCCGGACTGCTCGGGGCAGCCGTGGCGGTGCGGAGTACGGATTGACGCGAACCCGTGCCCGCGCGTTCTAGCGCAACCGTGGCTGCTCGCGCACACGCAGCGTGCACAATCCCGCGATGGCCAGGCTCGCGCCGCCCAGCATCAGCGCATACACCGGCTGGCCGTGGAACAGCCATTTCAACAATACGCCCAGCACGCTCGCCGCCAGCAGCTGCGGGATCACGATGAAGAAGTTGAAGATGCCCATGTACACGCCCATCTTCGCGGACGGCAGGTTGTCCGACAGCATGGCGTAAGGCAGCGACAGGATCGACGCCCAGGCGAAGCCCACGCCGACCATCGACACCAGCAGCCAGTGCGGATCGCGGATCAATGCGATCGATATCAGTCCCGCGCCGCCCAGCAGCAGGTTCACGAGGTGGCTCACCCGCAGCCCCCAGGCGCGCGCCATCCACGGGATCACGATGGCCGCCAGCGCGGCGAAGCCGTTGTAGGCGGCGAACAGCACGCCCACCCAGTTCGCACCTGCGTTGTAGGCTGCGGATTGCGGATCGCTGGCACCGAATTGCAGCGCGGTCACCGCCGGCGTGGTGTAGATCCACATCGCGAACAGTGCAAACCACGAGAAGAACTGCACCCATGCAAGCCGGCGCATCGCGTCTGGCATCGCGTAAAGATCGCCCATCACCTGCCGCAACATGCCACGGCTGCGCGTGGACGACAGCCACGCGAACAGCAGCCCGGCGACGATCAGCATGCCCGCGAGCAGATACAGGTCGCGCGCCAGCGAGCAATACACGATCGCGGCCAGCAGCAGCACACCGAGCGCAAGGAACATGACGCCGACCCGCCACGCACGCGCCACGTCGATCGCTGCGGTTCCGGTTGCCGCATCCTCGAAAGCCAGCAGCGTTTCCGGCGGATATTCGCGGGTACGCGCCACGGTCCACAGCACCGAGCCCAGCAACACCACGCCGCCCGCGTAGAACGAATACCTGACCGTGTCCGGAATCACGCCCGCAGGCGCGGTATTGGCAACGCCGGCATGGGCCAGCAGGTAGGGCAGCAGCGACGCCACCACCGCGCCGACGCCGATGAAGAAGCTCTGCATCGCGTAGCCGATCGCCCGCTGCTGCGTCGGCAACTGGTCGCCGACGAACGCGCGGAACGGCTCCATCGCGACGTTGAACGAAGCGTCCATGATCCACAGCATCCCGGCCGCCACCCACAGCAGCGGGGCGTTCGGCATCACGAACAAGGCCAGCGCCGCCAGCACCGCGCCGGCCAGGAAGAACGGCCGCCGCCGTCCCAGCCGCCCCCAGGTGCGATCGGACCAGTGGCCGATCAGCGGCTGCACGAGCAGGCCGGTCAGCGGTGCAGCGATCCACAGTGCGGGAATCGCATCGACGCTGGCTCCAAGCGTCTGGAAAATCCGGCTGACATTGGCATTCTGCAGCGCGAAACCGAACTGGATGCCAAGGAAGCCGAAGCACATGTTCCAGATTTGCCAGAACGACAGCGCGGGCTTGCGGGTCATGGCGTCACGGTGCCCGTTGCAATCGGCGCGATGCGCACGCCGTCAACCTTCGCCTCGTTCAAGGGCCCACCGCTGCCGCCCTCGCCACCGGTGTAGTGCACAAAGTTGGCAAGATCGCTCATGTTGAAGCCCTGCTCCAGCGCAAACGTGCAATGCGCACCGGCAGCCGCGACCTCGAAGTCGCCGTAGGTCGAGGCCTGCTCGCCCATGCTGTGCGGCATCACGATCGGCACGGTCTGCACTTCAGCACCCCCGCACCGCACGGCCAGCCGTTTCACCGAAGCGGTGATCCCGGTATTGATGGGCCCGTGGTCGTTCGCGTAATCCAGCCAGACGCGATAGGTGCCGCGTGCGGGCGCAATCCACGCGCGTGGCCAGCCGCCCGAAAGGCTTGTCGTCCCGCCGACGCAGGCCGCCTCGCTCGGCAATGATTCAACGCCATCCTGGCCCTGCGTGGCCACGCGCAGGCAATGCCACTCGGACGACGCCGGCAACGACCACGCGTTGCCCGGCGCGCCAAAGCGCTGGCCATCGACATACAGCACCTCGCGTTCACCATCCGCACGAACCCGCCACGCATCCCCGTTGCGCGCGACACCGGGCGCCGTCGGCGTCGGCGGCGCATACATCGGAGCGCCGGTGCGCAGCGGCACCGATGCAACCTGTATCGCCTTCAGGGTGACGACGGTATTCCGACCATCATGCTCGACCCGGTCCGCGACCAGCAGATTGCCGCCCAGTTGCTGCGGGCGCTTCAGCGTGATCTTTCGATCCGGCAACTGCAGCGTGATCGCATCACGCTGGCCGAACAGCATCGGCACCAGCGCGACCGGAAGTTTCGGCTCGACGCGGCCATCGTCTTCGAGCCCGAACACGCCTTCCGCCACCATGTCGAGGTAGCCCGCCACCGACCACAGTTGCCGCTTCGAATCGACCACCGGACCGCTGAGCTTCCCGTCGTCGACATGCGTGGCCTGCGTGACGAGTTCGTAGTTTTCCATGTTGGAACCGGCCGACGCGGCACCGCGCATGATCGATTCGATCTCGAACGCGATCCGCACCGGGTCATCCAGCTTGCGCGCGGCGCGCAACGCATATGCGCTGACGAAGGGCCAGATCGCACGGTTGTGGTAGATCGGCTGGTCGGCTCGCTCCGGCCAGATCACCGGACTGCCCGCCGGCCACGCCGGATACTGCGCCAGCGACGAATGCGCACGCGCCGCGTCGGCGACGCCGCTGGTGATCGCCAGCGACAACCCGAGCAGATCGTAGGCTTCGACCGGCAAGCCGTCGCCGCCGATGTAGCTCATGTACATGCCGCGATCGGCACGCCAGAAGTGCGCATTGATCGCCTGCTTCAGCGCGGCCGCCTCATCGCGATAACGCGCGGCACGCGGATCACCGCGCCGTACCGCCATCTGCACAGCCAGTCGTAGGGCTTCGTAGTGCAGCACGTTGGTGGACAGCGCAAAGGACTGCGCGATCCATGCCACGTTGTCTTTCGTCCACTCGGGATAACTCTGTTCGCGCCAGTCGAGGAACGACGTTTCCCCGCGATACAGGCCCATGCGCGCATCGAACGCGTACTCGCGATCCTGCGTCAGGGTGTCGTTCAGCGCCTGCCAGACCTTGTCGGCGAGCGCCTGGTCACCGAGCAGATGGCGCGCGGCGAGGAACCACACCACGCGGTCGGTGCTGATCGGCCAACTGCCGCCCGAACCGGTGTCCTGCATCGGGAACAGCCCTTGCGGTACATCCTTGGCGCGCACGCCTGAGAGCTTGAACAGCAAGCCATTGCGCGCGCGCGCCGCATCGTAGCGCCACAGGCCCAGGTCAACCGCGTAGGAAAGATCGCGCGTCCATACGTAATGCCATTTCTCACCCGTTTCGAAACAATCGCACGGCATCGGCTGGCCATGGTCGAAGGCGTCGTCACGGATGGACGTGACGGAATCCTGGCGCAGGTCGTCCTGCGCCATCGCATACAGGCCGTCGAACAGCGGGCTCGCCGTTTGCACCGACCGCTTGGCGGCAGGGATTGCCCGCTCGCCGAACGGCCCATGCAATACGTAGCCACCGCCCGATTGCGCCGCGACTTCAGCGTGCTGCCCGTGCCAATCGATGCCGTCTTGCCACACAGGCGCTAACGCGCCCACGCTGGCTGCGAGCCATGCCGCCGCCAGCGCGATCATGGCGACGCGGCCTCGATGCGGACGTCGGCGCGCCTGCCCGCAGCGACTTTGACCCAGGTGACATCGCCGTAGCGGTCATGGCCAGCGAACCAGCCGGCGGCACCGGACTTTTCCAGCGCCGCGCGCGAAGCCGCAGCCGGCAACGCGCCGCCGTCCACGCGCACACCACGCGTACTGCCGGCATGGATCGCGAGCAGGTACCAGCGCAGCGCCGGCCGGTACGAACCCTGCGGCGCAGCCAGCGCAAATTCCGCATGGCCATCCCGGGCACGCGTCGTCATCGACTGCAGGAAATACACGCCTTTCTCGTACGCATAGGTCTCGCCATCGTCGTCGTAGTAATCGAAGTGCGTGGCGTGATCGGACGGAAACACCTGCACCGTCACCGTCGTGACCGGGTGCCGGCCCACATAATCCATCACCGGCTGGGTCGGAATGATCGCGCCGTCGCGGATGAACAACGGGATATCGCGCCAGGTTTTCGCATCGACCGGATAGGCGATGGTCTGGCCACCCGCCCAGGTCTTGCCGGTGAACCAATCCGTCCACGTGCCGGCCGGCAGATAAATCCGTTTCGAAGTCTGTCCCTGCGCGACGACCGGCGACACCAGCAACCACTGCCCGAACATCCACGCGTCAACATCATTGCGTACATTCGGATCGTGCGGCCAGTCGAAGCCCAACGGCCGCACCAGGCCCACGCCATGCGTGTAATCGGCACGCTCGTAGGCGTAGATGTAGGGAATCAGCGAATACCGCAACCGGATGGCGTCGGTGGCCGCGACCTCGGCTACCGGGCCGTAACGCCACGGCTGGCGTTTCTCGCCGAAGGTGCCGTGCACGCGGAAGATGGGCGTGAAGGCGCCAAACTCGATCCAGCGCGCGTAATTCTCGTTGGACGGATGGCCATTGAAACCGCCGCCGTCCATGCCCCACTTCATTTCGCCGACCTCGATCGCGCTCAACATGCGCGTGCGCTGCGCGGCCATGCTGGCAAAACCGGTGTCGATGTCGCCCGACCACATGCCGTACGCATAGCGCTGCGACCCGAGCCAGAAGGTGCGGTTTATCGACCACACGCGCTGCTCGGTCTGCGCGCGCTGCGCGTCGTACAACGCGCGCTGCATGTTGAGGAACTGTGTGTTCGAGGTGAGCGTCCCGTCCTTGCCGTACACGTCGGCTTCGTCGTTCCACCAGCCGACGATGCCCTTGCCGAATCCGTACTTCATTGCCAGCTCGCCGTACCAGCGCCGCGCCGCCGGCTTGTCGAAATCCACGTCTTTCGCCATTTTGTGCGAGAAATATTCCGGATACGCCTGCTCGCCCGGTATCCACAAATCGTGCGCGGTGGCGTAGTCGCCCTCGGCTGTGCCCAGCAGCAGACGCGGCTTCATGATGCCGGTGAGCTTCACGCCTTCGGCATCGAGCATCTTCGCCAGCTTGCCGCTTGCGCCATCCGGAAACTTCTCCGGGTTCCAGCGGAACTCGCCGTAGTCGCCCTGCCCCCACGCCTTCCAGTCGAAGTCGAGGGTGAAGTTGTCGAGCGGGATGTGCTTGGCGCGGTACGTCTTGACGATATCCAACAATTCCTTCTCGTCGATGCCCCATTGGGTATTGGTGAAACCCATCGCCCACTTCGGGAACAATGGCGCTGGGCCGCTGAGCTTCGCCAATTCGCCGAACAATTCCGCGGGCGTGCCAACCAGGATGTAGTAATCGGCATCGGGACGCTTGAAATTGCTGGCGGTGATGCGGCTACCCGCAAGGTCGAAATCCGCGCCGTCGCAATCGACCAGCACGCCATAGCCCGCGGTGCTCCACACGAACGGCGCACCGGCATGACCCTGCTTGCCGGCCTGCGCCACTTGCCTGCCGCTGCGCAGCAAGCCGGCCGTGACCGGCTGGTTCGCCTCGAAGCCACCGATGCCATACAACGGATCATCGACCGCATGCTCGAACTCGATGCGGCCTTGCGCCAGCGTGCCCACGCCGGATTGCTGCAGCAGCACGCGCCCTGATGCATCGCTGACCGTCAGTAAGCCGGCTCGCGGGTCCCAACTCGCAGCCATCCGCGGTGATCGCAATGTGACCGCACCGCCATGCCGCGAAACCTCCGGCTTGAACTCCGGCGCAGGCGCCGGGTGCGGATCGATCACCAGGCTCGCCGGCGTTTGCTTGCCCATCGGCACGTAGTGCACGTGCAGCACCCCGGGCGCAACCATTTGCACCGTCGCCGCCGCGTCGTCCAGGGCGAGCACGAACCCATGGGCATCGACGCTGCGCAGTTGCGCGGCCGCCGACGCATGCGCCGCCGCTGCCATGCAAAGCCCCGCAAGCAGCGTGAACACGAGCGCGCGCAGGCGTGTCGTCATGATCGTCCAACCCCTCGTTCGAACCTCATTGCAGGATCGCGCTGCCGTACGGCGGCAAGCGGACGTTGCCGCCGGCAACCGAGGTGTCGGAACGGCTGTGCCGCAGCAGCTTGTGGAAGCGGTCTGCGGGCAGCGGGAGGATCTGCGCGGTGCCGGACAGGTTGTGCACCACCAGCACCGTGCCCGCGCCATCTGTACGCTGCCACGCCACCAGCTGGTCGTTCGCTTGCGGATACACGGCGAAGCCGCCTTCGCGCAGCGCGGGTATTTCAATGCGCCAGTGGATCAGCATGCGGTACCAGTTGAGCAGGGAATGCGGATCGTCCTGCTGTGCCGCAACTGAAATCGGCCCGCCGTTGGCCGGCGACGTCGCATGCCACGTCGTCTCGCCACGCGCATCGAGGGCCCGATCCCAGCGCATCGGCGTGCGCAGGTCGGGGTCGGGTTTCTCGCCGCGCATGCCGAGCTCTTCGCCGTAGTAGATGTACGGCTCGCCGGGCAAGGTCATCAGCAGCGCGGCGGCCACGCGCATGTGTTCGGGGTCGCCGCCGAGCTGGCTCATGACGCGTTCCTGGTCGTGGTTGGACAGGAATGGCGCGTCCTTTTGCATGGCGTCGCTGGCAACCTTGTCGTAGGTCACGTAGGTTTGCGCCAAGGTGCGCGCAAGATCGAGGTTGCGCTCGGCCTTCACTGCCTCGATCAGCCGCTTCGCGACCGGAAAATCGAACGCCGCATCGAGCGGCTTAAGGTATGGCGCGAGGTCGGCCGCCTCGTCGCGCGTCACCTCGCCGACGAGGTAGGCGTGCGGATTGACCGCGTCGAGCCCTTTGCGGTACTCGTCCCACCACGCGATGTTCTTGGCAATGGATGCGGGATTGCCGACATCGGAAGGGAGGTTGACGTAAATGTGCCGCGCGGCATCGAGCCGGAATCCGTCCGCGCCCTGCTTCAGCCAGAACTGGCCGATGTCGATCATCTTCCTGCGCACGGCCGGATTGTCGTAGTTGAGGTCGGGCATCGCCGGGTCGAAAATGCTGAGGTAATACTGCCCGTCCTTTGCGCGATGCCAGGCAGCGCCGCCGAACGAATTGGGCGTGTCAACGTCGGTGGTCTTGCCGGCCCAGGTGTACCAGTCGCGGTATGGACTCTTCGGATCGAGCGCGGAAACAAACCACGGGTTCTCGTCACTGCTGTGGTTGGCCACCATGTCGATGATGACCCGGATGCCGCGCGCGTGGGCCGCACTCACGAGCCGGCGAAAATCCGCGAGCGTACCGTATTGTGGATTGACGGCTTCGTAATCGGTGACGTCGTAGCCGTGGTAACTCGGCGACGGATTGATCGGCATCAGCCAGATGCCGCTGACACCCAGCTTTTGCAGGTAATCGAGCTTGGCGGTGACGCCATTCAAGTCGCCGATGCCGTCGCCGTTGCTGTCGTACCAGCTGCGCACGAAGATTTCGTACCACACGCCCGATGATGGCTTCGCATTGCCGGCGGCTTGCGCCGCGTTGGCCGGCGATGCCGCGGCACAACCGACCATCGCGATCGACAGCGCAAGCAACAATGTGGCGACGCCGAACGCGAGTTTCCTCATGAGGGATTCCGAGCAAGTTGATCCTGGCGCGACGTCGCAGGCATGCCGGGCGACTCCGACACGCCCATGCGTGCCACGTAGTCGTCGTGGCTTGGCAATCTTGCGTTCGTGCGACCCACCAGCGTGCGGATGTCGGACAGGAAGCCCTGCAATTTCGGTTCCTCCAGCTCGTCGGCCAGCGGGTGGTAATGCGCGGGCTCGATGTGTTGCCCGAGCAGCACCTGGAGCCACCCCTGTTCCGTGAACAACTCGTCGGCCTCGCGGAAAATCAACCCGGTGCGGCGGAACAACTCGATGCGTCGCGCCAGCGATTCGGGCACTGCCATCGCCCCGCACTGCCGCCAGAACGGCGTGTCGTCGCGTTCGGTGGCCTTGTAGTGCAGGATCAGGAAATCGCGCACGTGTTCGTATTCGAAACGCGTCTGGCGGTTGTATTCAGCCACCAGCAGCGGATCGCAATGGCGGTCGGGGAACATGCCGAGGAAACGCGCGACGCCCGACTGCACCAGGTGGATGCTGGTCGATTCCAGCGGCTCCATGAAACCGGCGGCGAGGCCAAGCGCGAGGCAATTGCGGTTCCACGCCAGCTTGCGCATGCCGGTGACGAAGCGCAAAGGCCGTGGATCTTCCAGCGGCTCGCCTTCGAGATTCGCCAGCAACTGCGCGGCGGCCTCGTCGTCGCTGATGAAACGGCTGCTGTAAACGTGGCCGTTGCCGGTGCGATGCTGCAACGCGATCCGCCATTGCCAGCCGGCTGTGCGCGCGAAAGCCTGCGTGTAGGGCCGCATCGGCGTGCTGCGTGTGCTCGCGACGGCAAGCGCGCGATCGCAGGGCAACCAGTGCTGCCAGTTCTCGTAACCCGTCTTCAACGCGCCTTCGATCAGCAACCCGCGAAATCCCGAGCAGTCGATGAAAAAGTCGCCCGCAACGTCTTCACCGTTCGCGAGCTTCAGCGATTCGACAAAGCCATCCTCGCCGCGCTGCTTCACCTCAACGACCTTGCCTTCGATGCGTTGGACCGCACCGGCGGAAATGCGCTCGCGCAGGTACTGCGCATAACGCGCGGCATCGAACTGGTAGGCGTAGCGGATGCCGCCGAGCGGGCTGTTCGGCACGCGGTCGAGGCGCGCGAAGCGATTCTCCGCCGCGGCTGCAGCGTTCAATGAGTAGTCCCACAACGAATGCGTGTCGCCCCGCGCGCGGGCCCGCAACCAGTAGTGGTGGAACGGCAACAGGCCCAGCGGCAGCCCCACGTCGCCGAACGCGTGCAGGTAGGAGTCACCCAGGCGGCCGAAGCCGTTGAGCTGCACGCCCAGCTTGTATGTGCCGTGGGTGAAGCGGATCAGGTCATCCTCGTCGATGCCGAGGAAACCGTTGATGTGCAGGATCTGCGGGATGGTCGCCTCGCCGACGCCGACCGTGCCGATTTCGGCGGACTCGACCAGCGCGATTTCGCATTGCCGTCCCAGCGCGCGGGCCAGCAACGCCGCTGTCACCCAGCCAGCGGTACCGCCGCCGACGATCACCACGCGCCGGATCGCGGAATCATTCATCCGGGGAGCGTACACCTGAAACATCCGCGTTCAACCATCACGCCGCGCCGCGCTGCGACAGGCTGCGGCGCGGCCTCGTTGTTGCTGGTCAACGAAGCACGCGCCGCGCCCATGCCTCACCGGAACTTGTAGGAAACGCCGAGCTCGTAGCGACGCCCGTATTCCTCCCAGGTCAGTACCTGGCGTGGATCACCGTTCTGGTAGGTGATGAAATTCTTGTTGGTCAGGTTGGAGCCCTGCAACAGGAATGTCAGGCCCTTGAATCGCCCGTCCTGGAGCGTGTAGCTGACCTGCGCGTCATAGATGCTGCCGCCCTTGATGGTCTGCAAGATGCGGGTGGCGCTGATGCCCTGCACCTCGCCGAGGAAGCTGGTGCGATAGCTGTCGCTGACGCGCGCCTCGAAGCCGTTGCGCTGGTAGTACAGCGTGCCGTTGGCCACCCACTTCGACAGTCCGGGCACCGTGATCGCCTGCGGGTTGCCCGCGTACACCACCGAGCTGTTGGTCCTGTCGCCGGTGAGGATCACGCCGAAGCCATCCAGCACCGGCGTTAGCAGGTTGAGCGGCAGGCTGATCGTGCCCTGCAAGCCCTTCACGTTGCCATGGCCGTCGTTGGTCGGGCCGGACACGATGCCGTAGGTGGTGCCGAGCTGCTGCTGCTGCGTCGGCGACAGGAAGGCACCGACGAACGGGGCGAAGTTGTACAGGAACGCCGCGCTGGGATTGATGAAGTCGGACAGCTTCAGGTAATACGTGGACAGCGCCATGTACCCCTGGTTCTGCGCGAAATAATGCTCGAGGCTGATGTTGACGTTGGTGGCCATGGTCGGCAGCAGGCGCGGATTGCCGCCCGACGCGCTGAAGTACGACGTGTTCGGGTCGGTCGATTGCAGATGCGTGATGTTGCCGCCAATCGACAGGCTGGCGCTCATCTGGTCCATGCGCGGACGCGCCAGCACCCGCGCCACGCCCACGCGCAGGTCGGTGCTGTCGGTGAAGCCGAACACCAGGTTCGCGCTGGGCAGCCAGCGGGTGTACTTCGTGCCGCCGGACACCGGTACCAGCGTCACCACCGAGGAGCCGGTGTTGCTGGTGCCAGCCGCGACACGCTGGCCGTCCGACGATTCATTGGTGTGCGCCACCTGCACGCCGATGTTGCCACGCACCGGCACGTTGCCGAGCGAGGTGTCGATGTTGAACTGCGCGAAGGGCGTGGTGTCGAGCTCGCGCACCGTCCAGTTGGGCGGCACGCCGATCGACGACAGCGCCGTCGGGAACAGCGCATAGGTGCCGTTGGCAAGGAAATCGAGCGGGTTGTAGATCACCTGCGGGCCGATGCCCATCCACGCCAGCGGATCGCCCACTCCGTTGGTCGGGATTGGCGCAGTCTGCGCGCCATTCGGCAGCACGATGAAATCCTGGTCGATGTTGTAGTTCTTGTTGCGGGTGGCGCGATCGACGCCGAACTTCACGCTCGAGAACGGACCGTTCATGAAGTCGTGTTCGACGGCCAGGCGCAGCCGCGCGAGGTAATCGTTGGTGTGCGGCGCGTTGATGAAGCCGGCCTGCACCACCGGCGGATTGTTGCCGCTGCCCCAACCCTGCGGATCGGTCAGCACCAGGCCCTGGGTGTAATTCTGCGCGGTGTGGACATACAACAAGCCGTTGTTGAGTTCATTGAAGTTGATGGTGTCGAGCGGGCCGGTCTTGTTGTAGCCGGTGCCCGTGTAGCTCTCCAGCAGGATGTCCTGGCGATCGGCGCGCGAATAACTGGCGTCCAGTTCCGCCGACCAGCCATCGCTGAACCTCATCTTGTTGTTCCAGCCGATGTTCCAGACCTTGGCGCGGGTCTTGTTGTAGTCGTTGCGCACCACCGCGGCCACGTCGTCGTAGGTGCCGCTCTGCACGAAACCGTTCTGCACGTTGCCGCCCGGCTGCAGTTGGGCATTGCTCCAGAACAGCGGCAGCTCCATGCCCTTGGCCTGCTGCGTTTCGCGGAAATTGTCCCAGGTGAGGTCGAGGGTGCTGGTGAAGTTGTCGGTCGGCTTGTACTGCAGGGTTGCGAGCAGGCCGGTACGCCTCAGTTGATCGGAAATACCGTAATTCTTGGAACCGCCGATCACCAGGTCGCCATTCGCATCGTTGGGATAGCCCCACGGCGCCTGGTGTTCGATCTGCGCCGGATTGGATTCCAGGTCCACGCCCAGGGTCACGCCAAAGGTGTGGTCGGCGAACTGGTTCACGTACACGCCGTTGACCGAATAGCCGTGATCGCTGACGCCCTGCCCGGGCGACAGGGTGGACAGGCTGTCCCATACATAACGCGCATTCACCGCAGCGATCTCGTGCTCCTGTTCCAGCGGGCGGATCGTGCGCATGTCCACGGTGCCGGACAGGCCCTGACCGATCAGGCCGGCGCTGGGCGACATGTACACCACCACGTTGTTGAACCAGCTGGCCGGGTACTGGTCGTACTGCACGTCGCGGTTGTTCGATGTGCTGACCTGCTCGCGGCCGTTGACCAGTGCGGTGCTGAAGTCGGGGCCGAGCCCGTGGATGGTGAGCACCTGCGGGCGGCCACTCAGCGTCTGCACCGCCAGGCCGGGCAGGCGTCCCAGTGCGTCGGCAATGCTGGTGCCGGGCAGCTTGCCGATCTGCTCGGCCGAAACCGCCTCGACGATCTCGTCGGAATTGCGCTTGATCGCGGTCGAATTCTGCACGCTTCCGGCGTAGCCGTGGACGTTGATCGCCTCGAGCTGGACCGTTTCCTTCTTCTGCTCCTGCTTCTTGGCCTTCTCCTTCTGCTCTTGCTGCTGCGCCTGACCGCTGTCCTGCCCGGTCGCAGCCGGTTGGGTCTGCGGTTGCGCCGTGCCTTGTGCGGCACCGGATGGCGCGCTGGCGGCGAAAGCGATGTTGGCGCAGGTGGCAAGCCCGATGCCCGCGGAGAGCATCGCCAATGTCAGCACATTGCGTTTCAGTTGCATGGTGTCGTTCCCCAGCTGGTAACTGTCGTTGTGTGGTTGCGCGGCCGATCCACGCGCTATGCGCGAGACGTGTTTGCATGGTAGGCATGGGTTTTTCGTACCGGATGCTGTGTGTATACGTATTCATGCTGCGACGACTGCACGGATATTGCATCGCAGCATCCGATTGCACGGCAGAGTGCAGCCAACACGCACGGCAACCTGACGCAGGCGCAGCATCCATGAATACGTATGCACGTCCGTCGGGGATACGGAACCCTGCGTTTACTCTGGACACCGTTCGCGGCCGCCCGCGCAGGTCGCGTGGCGCGCATCACGCACAAGGGATCCAACCAGCATGTCCGATGTCCAGTGGTGGCGCGGTGCCGTCATCTACCAGATCTACCCGCGCAGCTTCCTCGACACCGATGGCGACGGCGTGGGCGACCTGCCGGGCATCATCGAGCGGCTCGACTACGTCGCCAGCCTCGGCGTCGATGCGGTCTGGATCGCGCCGTTCTTCAAGTCGCCGATGGCCGACTTCGGCTACGACATCGCCGACAACCGCGCGGTCGATCCGCTGTTCGGCACGCTGGCGGATTTCGACCGGCTGCTGGCCAAGGCCCACGCGCTGGGCCTCAAGGTGATGATCGACCAGGTCTTGAGCCACACCTCGGCCGAGCACGCGTGGTTCCTCGCAAGCCGCGAGAGCCGCGACAACCCGAAATCCGATTGGTACGTGTGGGCCGATCCGCGCGAAGACGGCACCGCGCCCAACAACTGGCTGTCGATTTTCGGCGGTCCCGCCTGGCAGTGGGAACCACGGCGCCAGCAGTACTACCTGCACAACTTCCTGACCGAACAGCCGGATCTGAACTTCCACAACCCCGAAGTCCGCGCTGCGGCGCTCGACAACCTGCGCTTCTGGCTGGACCGCGGCGTAGACGGTTTCCGGCTGGATTCGATCAACTTCTGCTTCCACGATGCCGCGCTGCGCGACAACCCGGCCAAGCCCGTCAGCGAGCGTACCGGGCGCGGCTTCAGTCCCGACAATCCCTACGCCTACCAGTACCACCTCTACAACAACACCCGTCCGGAGAACTTGGCGTTCCTGGAAGACCTGCGCGCATTGCTCGACCGCTATCCGGACGTGGTCGCGCTGGGCGAAATAGCGTCCGAAGACTCGCTCGCGACGCTCGCCGAGTACACCAGCGGCCACCGCCTGCACATGGGCTACAGCTTCGAACTGCTGACCGACGATTTCAGCGCGGGTTACATCCGCGACACCGTACGCGCGCAGGAAGCCAGGATGACCGAAGGCTGGCCATGCTGGGCGCTTTCCAACCACGACGTCGAACGCGTTCTGTCACGCTGGGGTGGCGGCCATCCGGCCGCGCCACTGGCCAACCTGCTGACCGCCATGTTGTGCTCGCTGCGCGGTTCCGTGTGCATCTACCAGGGCGAGGAACTCGGCCTGACCGAGGCCGAAGTACCGTACGAAGCCTTGCGCGATCCCTACGGCATCGCGTTCTGGCCGCAGTTCAAGGGTCGCGACGGCTGTCGCACGCCGATGCCGTGGAACAGCGAACCGCACGGCGGATTCACCACCGGCAAACCGTGGTTGCCGGTGCCGCCTGAGCACCTTGCGCTGGCCGTGACACGGCAGCAATCCGACCCCGCGTCGCCGCTGCAGGGGTTCCGCGAGTTCATGCGCTGGCGCCGGCAACACCCGGCGCTGTGCACCGGCAGCATCCGGTTCCTGGATACGCCGGAACCGATCCTGGCGTTCATCCGCCAGACCGCCGAAGAAACCCTGCTGGTGGCCTTCAACCTGTCCCACTCCGAGGTGGTGTCGCCACTGCCCCTGCACGGCGCCGCACGCACGTTGCACGGGCATGGCCTGCACGCAGGGAATCTGGAGGACAACCATCTGAAACTGCCCGGTTACGGCGCGGTATTCGCGTCGCTGGAAACTGCAGAGCAGCCAGTTGCCACGCGCCAATCCGATCCCGCCAGGGCCGCGCCATGAACAACCCCGCGACCACGCTTGATGAGGCTTCGCGCCGCGCCAGCCTGCGCGTGATCCTGATCGCCGCCGCCGCGGCATTGGGCGGATTCCTGTTCGGCTTCGATACGGCGGTGATCAACGGTGCGGTGGACGCCTTGCGCGCCAGCTTCGGATTGAGCGCCGGCTGGACCGGTTTTGCCGTTTCCTGTGCGCTGCTCGGCTCCGCGCTGGGCGCGTGGTACGCAGGTCGGCTCGCGGACCGCTTCGGACGCGTGCGCACGATGCAGGTCGCGGCGCTGCTCCTGGGTGCCAGCGCGATCGGCGCCGGCCTGGCGGGCTCGGTCACATGGCTGATCGTGTGGCGCCTGGTGGGCGGCATCGGCGTCGGCGTGGCCTCGGTGGTCGCGCCGGCCTACATCGCCGAAATTTCGCCGGCGTGGATCCGCGGGCGACTGGGCTCGATGCAGCAACTGGCCATCGTGCTGGGAATCTTCGTCGCGCTGCTGAGCGACGCCTGGCTCGCCGCGTCGGCCGGCGGCGCCAGCCAATCGCTGTGGCTGGGCCTGGGCGCATGGCGCTGGATGTTCATGGTCGGCGTGATCCCGGCGCTGGTGTACGGCGGGCTCGCGCTGATGGTGCCGGAATCGCCGCGCCACCTGGTTGCGCAGGGTCGCATCACGGATGCCTCGGCGGTGCTGCGCAAGGTGCTGGCGCTCGACGACGAACCTGCGTTGCAGCGAAAACTGTTCGACATCGAGAACAGCCTGCGGCGCGAGCACAAACCGCGCTGGCGTGACCTGGCGGGTGGCGCCGGCGGCCTGCTGCCCATCGTGTGGGTCGGCATCCTGCTGTCGATGTTCCAGCAGTTCGTCGGCATCAACGTGATCTTCTATTACTCGACCATGTTGTGGCATTCGGTCGGGTTCGACGAATCCAACGCCTTCACGATCACCGTCGTCACCTCGGTCATCAACGTGCTGGTGACGCTGGTGGCGATCGCGCTGGTGGATCGCGTCGGCCGCAAACCGCTGCTGCTGGTCGGCTCGGCGGGCATGGCCGTCACGCTGGCGCTGATGGCCGTGTGTTTCGCACAGGCGTCCGGCGCGGGCGCGGCCCTGATCCTGCCCAACCCGTGGGGCCCGATCGCGCTGGTGGCGGCCAACCTCTATGTGGTCTTCTTCGGCGTGAGCTGGGGCCCGGTGGTGTGGGTGCTGCTGGGCGAGATGTTCCCCAACCGGATTCGCGCGAAGGCG
Source organism: Pseudomonadota bacterium (assembly GCA_018241365.1). Lineage (GTDB taxonomy): Bacteria > Pseudomonadota > Gammaproteobacteria > Xanthomonadales > Rhodanobacteraceae > 66-474. Next base: position 54,702 of record JAFEDX010000001.1, on the reverse strand, counting down.
CTGGCGGTCGCCGCCGCCGCGCAATGGCTGGCGAACTTCGCGATCACCAGCAGCTTCCCGCCAATGGCCCAGTTCAGCCTGCCGTTCGCCTACGGCGTCTACGCGGCGTTCGCCGCAATCTCGCTGGTGTTCGTGTGGCGCTGCGTGCGCGAAACCCGCGGCGTGGAGCTGGAGGACATGCCCGGGTGAGCATTGTCGCCCGGCAACGCGACCCGAATTTGGCTAGCATCGGTACTTGCGACCGCAGGGTTGCAGGTTCCAGGGGCCGTTTTCGCGTGCACAGCAAGAAACGCATCACGTCGTTCGACATTGCCGAGCTGGCCGGGGTCTCCCAGGCGACGGTGTCGCGCGCGCTGCGCGGCGACCCCTCGGTCAGCGAGGACACCCGCCGCCGCGTCGAAGCCGCGGCGACCACGCTGAACTACACGGTCGACAAGAACGCCTCCAACCTGCGCAGCAAGCTTGCCGGCACGCTCGCCCTGCTGTTCTTCGATGACCCGACGCCCGACGACTCGCACATCAACCCGTTCTTCCTGTCGATGCTGGGTTCGATCACCCAAGCCTGCGCGCGACAGGGCTACGATCTGCTGATTTCCTTCCAGGAACTGGGGCGCGACTGGCATGCGGACTTCGCCGAAAGCAAGAAGGCCGACGGCATCATCCTGCTCGGCTACGGCGACTACCTCACCCACGCCAGCCGGCTGGAAAAGCTGCGCGCCAAGGGCACCAGACTGGTCAGCTGGGGGGCGGTCAGGCCGGACCAGCCCTGCATTACCATCGGCTGCGACAACTTCAGCGGCGGCCGTGCCGCCACCGAACATTTGCTCGACCAGGGCTGTCGTCGCATCGCCTTCCTTGGCGATGCCTCACGGCATTTTCCGGAATTCCAGGAACGCTACCGTGGGCACCTGCAGGCCCTGCGCACGCGCGGGATCGTGCCGGACGACGCGCTGCAGGTGGACGCGGAAAGCTCGCAGAGCTCGGGGCGACTGGCGCTGAAAACCCTGATGGCACGCGCCGAACCCTTCGACGCCATCTTCGCCGCCAGCGACCTGATCGCGATCGGCGCCATCGGCGCGCTGTCCGAGCACGGGATTGACGTGCCATTCGAAGTGGCCGTGGCCGGTTTCGACGACATCCCGATGGCCAGCTACGTCAACCCGCCGCTGACCACGGTGCAACAGGACACCCGACGCGCCGGCGAAATGCTGGTGGACAGCCTGTTGCGCCTGATCCACAACGAACCCGTGGCAAGCCGGATGCTGCCCATGAAGCTGATCGTGCGACGTTCCAGCCTGTGGCAGGAAGTCCCCCGCGCGGAATCCCCTCGCGAGGCATGACCCGGCGTACATGCGCCGACATGATCGGCGGCGTCACTGCGCGTTGCGCGTCCACCGCCCCCGCGACGCAGCGACGGCCGTGGCGGTGCAGACCGACACGCCGGACTGCTGCCAGTCGTTCACGTCGTACGCACCGCAACCGGCCGCAGCGGGCCGGTTCCCAGAGTCACATCGGTCAAGCTTGCGCCTGCCGCGCGCAAGGCGCCGCGCTGTTCAGCAAGCGGCACCCGCAGCGAACAATCCTCGAAACGCGCCAGCTTGCGGAACGCCGGCAACGCCCATGTGCGATCCAGCAAGGCCGCGGTGCGCGGCCAGCGTGCCGCATCGATTTCGTAGCGGACGAATTGCGCTGTGCGGAAATAGCAGGCAATGCTGATATCGGCAATCGAAGCTTCACCGAACATGAAGCCGTCCGCGACCATCTGCGTTTCCAGATAATCCAGCGCTGCAGGAATATCGACTTCGCGTGCCTGCCGCACCACAGCCTCGTCGGCTTCCCGTCCGGTGGTGCGCTTCTTGATCGAGCGTTCGTAGAACAATCGCCAGATCAGGCCGTCGGCAAGCCGCGTATCGGCGAATTCCTCGATCCAGCGCGCCCGCGCACGTTGTGCGATGTCGCGCGGATACAACGACGGCTCGGGAAACTTGTCTTCCAGATATTGGCAAATCACCGAGGAGTCGTTCAGCACCAGCCCGCCGTCGAGCAGCACCGGCACGCGCTTCAATGGGCTCAGGCGCGCGAATGCCTCGTTGCCGGCGAATGGCGCGATCGGATCGATCTCGTAGGCGATGCCCTTGGTTTCGAGGAACACCAGCACCTTGCGCACGTAGGGCGAGATGTAGCTGCCGATCACACGAATGTCAGACATGGCGTGGCTCACGCTGAAGCGAGGACCCGAATCTCATCTCCCGCACGCAGGCTCCTACGATAGCAACGCCTGCTCGCGCACTCGGTGGATTTCGTCGCGCAGGCGCGCGGCCTCCTCGAACTCGAGATCCTGCGCGCGCTTGTACATCTCGGCCTCCAGCTTCCTGATCAACACGCCGGCGGCGTGCGCATCGAGCGCTGAATAATCGGCGGCATCCTCGGCCACGGAGCTCTTCGCCAGGGATGGCGCCATCCCCGCGCGCTTTCGTCCGCGCCCGCGTGCCACCGGTTCCTCGCGCGCGCCCTCCATCACGTCGGCGATCTCGCGCACGATGGACCTGGGCGTGATGCCGTGCTCGCGGTTGTATTCGACCTGCTTGGCGCGGCGGCGGTCGGTTTCGTCGATCGCCGCCTGCATCGAGTGGGTGATCGTGTCGGCATACAGGATCGCCTTGCCGCGCACGTTGCGCGCGGCGCGGCCAATGGTCTGGATCAGCGAGCCGGTCGAACGCAGGTAACCTTCCTTGTCGGCGTCGAGGATCGCGACCAGCGACACCTCCGGCATGTCCAGCCCTTCGCGCAGCAGGTTGATCCCGACCAGCACGTCGAACTTGCCGAGCCGCAGGTCGCGGATGATTTCCACGCGCTCGACGGTTTCGATGTCGGAATGCAGATACCGCACGCGCACGTCCTGCTCGGCAAGGAACTCGGTGAGGTTCTCGGCCATGCGCTTGGTCAGGGTGGTGATGAGCACGCGGTCGCCCAGTTTCACCCGCGCGTGGATTTCGCCCAGCACGTCGTCGACCTGCGAACGCACCGGGCGCACTTCGACTTCCGGATCGACCAGCCCGGTCGGGCGCACCACCAGTTCGACCACGCTGCCGCCGGATTTCTTGAGCTCGTAGTCGCGCGGCGTGGCCGAAACGAAAATGGTGCGCGGCTCGCGCTGCTCCCATTCCTCGAATTTCAGCGGCCGGTTGTCGAGCGCGCTCGGCAAGCGGAAGCCGAATTCGACCAGGGTTTCCTTGCGCGAGCGGTCGCCCTTGTACATCGCGCCGAGCTGCGGAATGGTGACGTGCGATTCATCGACCACCAGCAGCGCATCGGACGGCAGGTAATCGAACAGCGTGGGCGGCGGCTCGCCCGGTGCGCGGCGCGTGAGGTGCCGCGAATAATTCTCGATGCCCTGGCAGTAACCCACCTCGTGCATCATCTCCATGTCGTACAGGGTGCGCTGTTCCAGCCGCTGCGCCTCCAGCAGCTTGCCCGCGCCACGCAGCACTTCCAGCCGCTCCTTCAGTTCTTCCTTGATGGTATCGATGGCGTTCAACACGCTTTCGCGGGTCGAGGCGTAGTGCGTGGCGGGATACACCACGCAGCGCGGCAGTTTGCGCAGCGTGTCACCGGTCAGCGGATCGAACATCGAAATCTTTTCGACCTCGCCGTCGAACATCTCGATGCGCAGTGCCTCGGTTTCATTTTCCGCGGGGAAGATATCGAGGCTTTCGCCACGCACGCGATAGGTGCCGCGGCGCAGCTCCATCTCGTTGCGGGTGTATTGCAGTTCGGTCAACTGCCGCAGCAGCGCGCGCTGGTCCACGCGATCACCGATCGAGAGGATCAACCGCAGCGACAAATAGTCTTCCGGGTCGCCCAGACCGTAGATCGCGGATACGGTGCCGACGATCAGCGCGTCGCGCCGCGACAACAGCGCCTTGGTCGCAGCGAGGCGCATCTGTTCGATGTGGTCGTTGATCGAGGCGTCCTTCTCGATGTACGTGTCGGACGACGGCACGTAGGCTTCCGGCTGGTAATAGTCGTAGTAGCTGACGAAGTACTCGACCGCGTTGTGCGGGAAGAACTGCTTGAATTCGCCGTACAACTGCGCGGCGAGGGTCTTGTTGGGGGCCAGCACCAGCGTCGGCCGCTGTACCGCCTGCACCACGTTGGCGATGGTGAAGGTCTTGCCAGAGCCGGTGACGCCCAGCAGCGTCTGCGCGGCCAAACCCGCGTTGAAGCCTTCGATCAGCTTCGCGATCGCCTGCGGCTGGTCGCCCGCCGGCCGGTAAGGCGCAACCAGTTCGAAGCGCTCGCTGTCTTGCTGCGTGGTGCGGCTTGCATCCATCCCGACATTATACGTTTGCGATGCTGACATCCCGTGTCAGCATTGTCCGACGCAAGCAGGCGCAGGATGCCGCTGCCCCGCGGCACACGCGGGTTGCAGACTGTCCCCATCCCGATGGAGACGGTCATGCGCACACGCCACGCTGCAATGGACGGTTTCACCCTGACCGAGTTGCTGATCGTGTTGGCGATCGCAGCGATCACCCTGATGATCGGCGCACCCGCCATGGGCAGCCTGATCGCGCGCAGCCACGCAAGCGGCGCGGAAGCGTCGATCGCCGACTCGCTGCGGCACGCGCGCACCACCGCCGTGATGCACAACACGCGCGTACTGGTTTGCCCGAGCCGCGACGGGCGTCGCTGCCTCAAGGGCGACGATTGGCAATACGGATGGATCGTTGCCAACGATGCGGACCACGACGGTCAGCCGGATACCGGCGTTCAAGCCCTGGCGACGATCGGCGCACTGCCCGCCGGCACCCGCATGATCACCAGCGCGGGTCGCGGACAGCTCGCCTTCCAGCCCAGCGGCAGCGCGGGCGGCAGCAACGTGACCTTCACGGTTTGCCACACGCGCGACCGCAACGGAAAGTCGGTGGTCGTGGCGAATTCGGGGCGTGTCCGCATTGACAGTCCGGACGCGGCGCATCTGCAAGCCTGCCTCGCGGGGTTTCAGCAATAGCAACTCGACGCGCCCGGCGTGAAAGCCGACAGCGAGCACGCAATCAGGCGCGTCGCCAGGCCACGCGTCACGGACGTCCGCAATACCGATAGTACGCGATGCCGAAATCCTGGAACGCGCTGTCGTCGTGCGTACCGACATGGTCGATGGCGAGACCCGATGGCGCCGGCATTTGCGCGCCATCCAGCATCCCCGTGTCGTGCAGGGATTCGTACTGGGCACGCTCGAGATCCACGACGCCTGCCAGCGCATCGCGGAAGCGGATCGCCCGCGCGGCCTCGCGCCACCCGGGGACAACGCGCGCCGGAAGCGCCTCGGCGGCGTCGCCACTGCCGTAACCGAGCACCAGCAGCTCGCGGCCATCCAGCGTGATGTCGTGGGCGGCAGCATCTTCCAGCCCGGCCGCCAGCCATGCAGGCAACGCGGCGGTGTAAAGATTCCCAAGCTCCATCGTGGCCGCCGCTCCGAGCCGCAATTTGTCGTCCACGATTTCCCGGTACGCACCGCCCGCACGGAACGCCTTCAACACCGCCGTCGCCTTCGGATACGCCGACGGCGGCAACGCACCCGCGTCACTCGCGGGGGGGCTCGCAGACAGCTCGCGTGCAGCGTCCTCCGGCGCCACTCCAGCCGCGTCGCAATATGTTGTCCACTCGATCGCAGCCGCCGGGTCGCCGGCGGCATCGCGTGCCAGCGCGGCGAGGTAGGCCAGGGCCCATGCGTTGCGCGGCATGTGGTGATACGGGCGATGCATGAACACCGCTGCACAGTCGCGCAAACAGGCGCTGCGCGCTCCGCCGCGCCGCGCGAACATTGCATCCAACGCGCGCAGCGTCGCTTCGGTGTAGCAGTCGGTCGAATACTTGCCGTTGAACACCGGCAAGTCGTTCAGGTGGCCATGCCGTCCCGGCGTCTGTCCGGCAAAGCGCAGGAATGGCTTGCGGAAATCCAGCCCGCGATAGTCCGATGCGCTGCCGCTCGCCGCGAGATCAAATTCCAGCAGCCGCGGCGACGCTTCCAGCAACATGGCGACCGCACCGGCGCCCTGGGTCGGCTCACCGCTGCTGCCGCGTGCGTATTCCGCAATGTCGGAGCTGACCACAATGGCCTGCCGGCCATGGCCATCGCAGGCGAGATAACGCAGACCACCTTTCAGTGCATACACGCCGCCGAGGCAGGCGTGCTTGAACTCCGGCACCTCGCAATCGCGCGCCAGCGCCGGCTTGCCTTCGGCCTGCAACGCCTGGTCCACCAGCCCGCGGACGATGACCGCGCCGGCGGCATTGTCGATGCTGGATTCCGTGCCCAGCGCCAGGTAGCCGATGTGGCACGGATCAATGTCGTACTGGTCGATCAGGCGCAGCACCGCATTGGCGGCGAGCGTGTAGACGTTCTGGTCCGGCCCCGCCATGCGGAACGCGTGGCCGACCACCGCGCGCGTCTTCGCGCCATCGTTGCCGGTCCAGCTTGACCATTGCTCGAGATCGACCCGGTACGGCGGCAGGTACACCGCCATGCCGCTGATGCCTGCCGACGCCTGCGCGATTGCGGTCACCTTGCCTGTACTCCATCACGGGAAACGAAGTCCGGGAGTATGCAAGAAAACCGTGTCTACGTGACGTCAACGAAAGCGGGAAACAAGAAGGCCGACGTGGAAACGTCGGCCTCGTGTGGATGCGCCCGAACTTGGACTCGAACCAAGGACCCCCAGATTAACAGTCTAGTGCTCTAACCAGCTGAGCTATTCGGGCAGCGAGCCGCACATTATCGGGTCGCTCAGGCCGACTGTCAAAGCGGAACACACGGCACGCGCTCAAGAACTCGGGATCAACAGCACCTGCCCGGTCTGCACCATCCCGCTGGACGGTATCTTGCCGGAGTTGAGCGAGCGCAACGCACTCATGCTGACGCCGTATTGCTGGGCGATCCCGGACAAGGTCTCGCCGCGCGTGACCTTGTGCATGTCCTGGACGTCATTGTCGCCGCGCGCCGCCTTCTTGGCGGACGCCACCACGATCGGCGCGGACACCGGCGCGTCCGGAGGTGCGACTGTGCTCGTCTTGGAGTCGGCAGCAGCGATCCGGGTGCCCGTGTCGGGGGTCAGGTTCAGGCGCTTGTTGCGCTGCTGCGCGAACCAGGTTCCGGGCGGCGGCGTGGTCTCGAAGTATTGGCGCACGCCGGTCAGGACGGCCTGGGCCAGTTGCTCGCGATCCTTGCTGCTGCCGAGCCTGCGCTCGTCCGCGCGATTGCTGATGAACGCGGTTTCGACCAGGATAGAAGGCACGTCGGGCGAACGCAGCACCACGAAATTGGCACCCTGCACCGTGTTGCGGTAGAGCGGTCCGATCTTGCCCAGCGCCGTCAGGATGTCGCCGCCCACCTCGTGCGCAGCGTGCATGCTGGCGCCTTGCGAAAGGTCCAGCAGCACCGACGCCAGCATGTGGCCCTTGTCGTCCAGCGACACGCCGCCGATCAGGTCGGACGCGTTTTCGCTCTTGGCCAGCCAGCGCCCGGCCTCGCTCTGCTTGCCGTGGGTGGACAGCACCCACACCGACGCGCCCCGCGCATCGCAGTAATCCGGGCAGGAGTTCGCGTGGATCGAGACGAACAGGTCGGCCTTGTGTTCGCGCGCGATCTGGAAGCGTTTCTCCAGCGGCACGAAATAATCGCCCTTGCGGGTCAACACTGCCTGCATTCCGGGCTGCGCGTCGATCAGCTTGGCCAGATCCTTGGCGATTTCCAGCGTGACGTTCTTTTCCAGGGTGCCACCCTGCCCGCGCGCACCGGGATCGTCGCCGCCATGGCCGGCATCGACGGCGATCACCACCGGACGTGGCTTGCCCTGCGCGACGTCGTCGTCGATGGTGCGCACGATTTTCGACGGCTTGTCGCTGGGCGTGCCGAGGTCCACCACCAGCCGGTAACCGTATTGGCCCGCGGGGGTCAGCAGGAAGCTCTTGGGATGCGCCGGGCCATCGAGATCGAGCACGACCCGCGCCTTGCCCTGGTAGTGGCCGATGCGCATGTCCTTGACCACGCCCTTGCCGGGCTGGGCGACCACGTTCTTGCCGAACGCGCCGTTGTCGAGATCAAGCACCACCCGGTCGGGCTTGGCCAGCTGGAACAGGGCATAATCCACGGGACCGGACAGTTCGAAGATCACGCGCGTGGAATCCGGGCCGCCCCAGATGCGCACTGCGGTCACCTTGCTGTTCGCGGTTGCGGGCGGCGCCGCGACGGCCGCGAGACACGCCAGTGCGCCGCAAATCCAGACCATGACCGACAGCAATGGGCGGATTGTCCCCCTCATGGTCGCGAATTCAACCGCAAGCCACGCCGGATTGCAAGCTATTTCTCCTTTGTTATCCGCTAGCTGCAGCAGTTTTGTCGATGCAAGCTAAGGAAACTGCGCCAAGTCGATGTTAGCCAGCCGCCTTGGGCGCCGTGCCAACGCCTGCAAACCACGCACGTGCCCGTGTGGACGCGGTCGTCAGATAACCGCGCCGCCCCGTGCCGGCGTGCTCCAGCACCACTTCAAGGTCCGCCGCCGGCAGCGCGCCACGGCCACGCTCGGGCCATTCGACCAGCACGATGGCGCCGGGCGAATCCAGTTCATCCAGGCCCAGCCATTCCAGCTCGCCCGCATCGGCGATGCGGTACAGATCGAGGTGGAACGCGTCGCGCCCGTTCACCGCATAGCGCTCCAGCAAGCTGTAGGTCGGGCTCTTGACGCGCTCACCCACGCCCAACCCCCGCAGCAGCGCCCGTGCAAACGTGGTCTTGCCCGCCCCAAGTTCGCCGCGCAGGTACACGACACCGCCTTCCAGCAGTGCCGGCGCCAGCCGCTGCGCCAATGCCGTTGTTGCGGCTTCATCCGGCAGGTTCACCGCCAGGGTTCGCTCAGGTTCCGACACGGCCATTCACCAGTGCTCGCAAGTACGGGAAAAGGTCCGAAGCCAGCAAGCCGCGTTCTCCGGCGCGGGCAGCGAGGTCGCCGGCGCGGGCATGCAGACCGACGCCAAGACACGCGGCCTCCCACGCGCCCTGGCCCTGGGCAACCAGGCCTGCGATCACGCCCGTGAGCACATCGCCCATGCCGCCGCTGGCCATGCCGGGATTGCCCCACGGGCACACCGCGACCCGTCCGTCCGGATCGGCAATCAGCGACCCCGCACCCTTCAACACCACGACGGCGCGATATTTTTGTGCAAGCGTGCGCGCAGCGGAAAAACGGTCGGACTCGACGTCGCCGACGGAGCGCCCCAGCAGGCGCGAGGCTTCCCCAGGGTGCGGGGTCAGCACGCTCTGCCCCGGCAGCGCACGCGGAGTTGCCGCCAGCAGGTTCAAGCCGTCGGCATCCAGAACCGTCGGCTTGCCGGCGTCCAGCGCCGCCTGCCACAAACCCTTGCCCCAATCGTCCTGACCCAGACCTGGTCCCAATGCCAGCACCGTCGCGCGTGTCAGCAGCGGTTCGAGATTGCGCGGCACGTGCACGCCATGCGGCATCAGCTCCGGGCGCGCCGCGAGGATCGCGCCAACGTTGGCCTCACGCGTGGCAATGCTGACCAGACCTGCACCGACGCGCGCCGCGGCCTCGCCGCACATCCGCACCGCGCCGCCCGCGCCAAGGTCGCCGCCGATCGCCAACACGTGTCCGTTGCGACCCTTGTGGCTGGCACGCGGGCGCGGCGGCAATGCTTGCGGCACCAATAGCGCCGCATCGGGCAATTGCGCTGCAAACACTCCGTCGGGGATGTCCAGCGTCGCGAGCGTGCGTTCACCGCATTGATCCGAACCTCGCCCGGTGAACAGGCCACGCTTCCAGCCAACGAAGCAGATCGTGGCTGACGCGCGCACGCAGGGCTCGAACGCGACGCCGGTATCCGAATCCAGCCCACTCGGCACGTCCAGCGCCAGCACCGGTTGCTGCTGCGCATTCAACGCCTTGATCAGGTCTGCGGCTGCGCCCACGGGCGCACGATTGAGACCCGAGCCGAACAGCGCATCGACATACACGTCAGCATCCGGCAAGACCGTGGCTGGCGACACCGCGCCGCCCTCACGCAGGAAGCGGTCACGCGCCAGCGCCGCATCGCCGGTGGAATGTTCGGCAACGACCACGCCCTGCGCCTGCAAGCCTGCGGCGCGCGCCAGCGCCGCCAGCAGGAACCCGTCGCCGCCATTGTTGCCGGGCCCGCAAAGCACACCCACATTGCGCGCTTGCGGCCAGCGCTGACGCAGCAGTTCGAAAGCGGCATGCGCCGCACGCTCCATCAACTGGATGCCGGGAATGCCACCGTCGATCGCGGCGCGATCGAGCGCACGCACCTGCGCGGTGGTGAAAAGCGCGGTTTGCGGGTCAGGATGCGCCATCGCGTGATCCTACAATGGTCGCATGAATGACAGTCGTGAGGCCGTCCACACGGGCATCGACCATGCCGTGCTGGCACGGCGGATCAAGACGTGGGGCGTGGAGCTCGGTTTTGCGAAAGTGGGCATCGCCGATACCGACCTTGCCGAAGACGAGGTGCGCCTCCAGCAGTACCTGCGCGAAGGTCGCAACGGCACGATGGCCTATCTCGCCGAACACGGCAGCAAGCGCACGCGTCCCGGGGAATTGATCCCCGGCACCGTGCGGGTGATCACCGCGCGCATGGATTATTTCCCCAAGGGCATCCCGGCGCGCGCCGCCTGGCACACGCTCGGCGACGGCGAGCGCGCCTACATCGCGCGCTACGCGCTGGGGCGCGACTACCACAAGCTGATGCGCAACCGGCTGAAGAGACTCGCGCTGCGGATCGAGGCCGAGATCGGCCCGTTCCATTGGCGCCCGTTCTGCGACTCGGCTCCGGTCATGGAAAAGGCGCTGGCGCGCAAGGCGGGGCTGGGCTGGATCGGCAAGCACACCCTGCTGCTCGACCGTGACGCGGGTTCGTGGTTCTTCCTCGGCGAGCTGTACACCAACCTGCCGCTGCCGATCGACGCCCCTGTCAAGGACTACTGCGGCACCTGCAGCAAATGCATCGACGTGTGCCCGACGCAGGCGATCACCGGGCCGCAGCAACTCGACGCGCGCCGCTGCATCGCCTACCTCACGATCGAATCGCACGACGCAATTCCCGAAGACCTGCGCCCGCTGATCGGCAACCGCGTATTCGGCTGCGACGACTGCCAGCTGGTGTGCCCGTGGAACAAGTTCGCCCAACCCACCCACGAAGAAGACTTCGCGCCCCGCCACGGACTCGACGGCGCGAAACTGCTCGAGCTGTTCGCGTGGACCGAAGACGTGTTCCTGCGCAAGACCGAAGGCATGCCGATCCGCCGCGCCGGCTACGCGGGTTTCATGCGCAACGTCGCCACCGCGCTGGGCAACGCCCCGCACACGCCTGCGGTCATGGCCGCACTTGCCGCCCGCGCCGATGACCCTTCATTGCTGGTGCGCGAGCACGTGGCGTGGGCCTTGGCACAACATGCCATCAGGGAAGCAAGGTCATGAACCGCGTATCCGGCCTCCCTGGTCACCAAGTTGCGACGTACGCCGCGTCAACGCGGTACGCTTGAGGATGATGAACGATCCGGACCCGAAACCCCAGCCACCCGAAAAACCCCTGCCGGGTGACTGCTGCGACAGCGGCTGCGATTGCTGCGTGCTGGACGTGTACGCCGACCAGATGGAGGATTACGAGGAACGGCTGGCCGCGTGGCGGCAACGGCATCCCGAAGCGGATGTCGACCAGTCCTGACCCGGTCAGGCGGCCGCCATCTGTTTCGGGATCGAGGTGTTGGTGCGCGCGATGCGGTTGGCGGCATCGACGTACACAAGCTGCGGCTTGTGCACCTCGGCCTCGGCAGCCGTCAGCGATACGAACGCGGCGATGATCACGAGGTCGCCCGGCTGCGCGCGATGCGCGGCGCTGCCGTTCACCGAAATGATGCCTGAACCTTCCTCGGCGCGCAGCGCGTAGGTGACGAAGCGCTCGCCATTGTTGACGTTCCACGCATGGATCTGCTCGTACTGGCGGATGCCGGCGGCGTCCAGCAGGTCGCCATCGATCGCGATCGACCCTTCGTAGTGCAGTTCCGCGTGGGTCACGGTCGCACGATGGATCTTGCCTTTGAGCATGTTGAATTGCATGGGAAACCTCCGGCATCCAGATTGCCGAGTCCCCGCATTATACGCGCTGAACGCCGGATTTGCTGCACTGCACAAGCCCGTGCGCCGGCAAGCAGTCAATCAAACGAGAGGTTGTCGATCAGCCGCGTCTCGCCCAGGCGCGCCGCGACCAGCGCCAGCAACCCGGTCCGCTCGGCGTCGGCCGGGATGGCCAGATCGTCGGCGCGACGCACCGCAGCATAGTCGGGAATGAATCCCGCACGTTCCAGCCGGCGCATCGCCGCGCCTTCGACCGCGGCGCGCGCGTGGCCTTCCATGAAGGATTCGCGCATCCACTGCAAGGTGGCGTGCAACTGCGGCGCACGCGCACGCTGTGCGGCATCGAGGTAGCGGTTGCGCGAAGACAGTGCGAGGCCATCTTCCTCGCGCACGATAGTGCCAAGCATGATGTCCAGCGGCAGCGCCAGTTCCTGCACCAGCCGTCGCACCACCAGCGTCTGCTGCCAATCCTTGGCGCCGAACACCGCGAAGTCCGGCTCGACCATCACCAGCAGCTTGGCCACCACCGTGGCGACGCCATCGAAGTGGCCGGGGCGGTGCGCGCCTTCCAGCGTGTCGCCAACCTCCGGCACGTGGATGCTCAGCGCGTGTGCCGGGCCGCCGGGATACATCGTCTCGACGCTCGGCACGAACAGCAGGTCGCATTGGTGCTCGACCAGGCCGACGCTGTCCTCGGCCAGGGTGCGCGGATAGCGCGTGTAATCCTCGTTTGGCCCGAACTGGGTGGGATTGACGAACACGCTGGCCACCACGCGGTCGGCATGGCGGTGCGCCAGTTCGACCAGCGCAAAGTGCCCCGCGTGCAGGTTGCCCATGGTCGGCACGAAACCGATCCGCTGGCCGTCCTTGCGCCACGCCTGCACCGCGGCGCGCAGTGAACGCAGGTCGGCGACCGTGCGCATCAGCGCGCGATCTGTTCGGGGCCGGGGAAGCGCCCGGCGCGCACGTCTTCCACGTAGGCCGCGAAAGCCTCGCGCACCGAACCCCGCCCGGCCAGGAAATCCTTGCTGAACTTCGGCCGGTGGCCGGGCGTGATGCCCAGCATGTCGTAGCAGACCAGCACCTGGCCATCGCAATCGGCGCCCGCGCCGATGCCGATGGTGGGGATCGGCAGGTCGCGGGTGATTTCGCCCGCCAAGGCGGCGGGCATCGATTCCAGCACCAGCAGTTCGGCGCCTGCTTCCGTCACGGCGTGGGCGTGCCCGCGCAGGCGCGCCGCGGCCTCTTCGGTCTTGCCCTGCATCCGGTAACCGCCCAGCTTGTGCACCGATTGCGGCGTCAGCCCGAGGTGTGCGCATACCGGCACCTCGCGTTCGACCAACGCGGCGATGACCTCGCACACCCAGGGCGCGCCGCCTTCCAGTTTCACCATCGCGGCCCCGCCCTCGGCCATCAGCCGCGTCGAAGCGGACAGCGCGGTGGCGGGATCGCGGTACTGCATGAACGGCAGGTCGGCAATCAGCAGCGTCGCGGCCAGACCACGCGCCGCCAGCCGCGTGTGATAGACCATGTCGTCGAGCGTCACCGGCAGCGTGCTGGACTGACCCTGCACCACCATGCCCAGCGAATCGCCGACCAGCGCAACGTCCATGCCGACCGACTCCATTTGCGCGGCGAAGCTGGCGTCGTAGCAGGTCAGCACCGCGATCTTCTCGCCGCGCGCCTTCATCGCGCGCAGGCCGGGAACCGTCACGGGTTTGCGTTGGGGTGCGTCGGCGGGTTGGACGTACATGCAGGCGCTCCGGATCAATCCGGCATTATCGCCGCTCCACGGTTTGCCGCCAACCGCATCGATCGCAGCGCCTGTTGCGTGGAAGTCGGGCCAAGGATGATCACCTCATCCGCCCCTGAGGTCACACATGCGGAATCCGCTGGCGAACAGCACCACGACATAAGCCAAGCCGCCCGCGCACACCAGCGCCAGCAGCTTCCAGATGCGGGTGACGATGGGTTCGTGGGTCCACTGCTGCCATGGCCAGAACCACAGGCCGATCGCAACCACGACCACCAGCGCTGCGCAGGCCAGACCCATGCGCAGCCAATGCATGCCCCAGCCCGGCTGGCGCTGGTACACCCCGGAACGCTTGAGATACCGCCACAGCAGCGCGAACTGCAGGTAATTGGACACCGAACTCGCGATCGCCATGCCGAGGTGCAGACCCGGCACACGCGCGATGCCTTCCAGCCAGGGCAATTGCTTCAATCCTGCCGGTGCCCACAACTCGAACAGCAGCGCGATCAAGGCGAAATTCGCCAGCATGTTGACGACCAGCGCGATCACGCCCGCGCGCACCGGCGTCCTGGTGTCCTGCCGCGAATAGAACGCGGGCAGCAGCGTGCGCGTCAATGCGATCGCCGGCACACCACAGGCCATGCCAATGATCGCGATCGCGGTCATGTGGCTGTCGAACGCGGTGAAGTTGCCGTTCTGGAAGGCGGCGGCAACCGCGGGTTCGGCCAGCAACAGCAACCCGCACATCGCCGGCAGCGCAATCAGCAGCGTGGCACGCAGTCCCCAGTCCAGTGAACGCGAGAATCCGTCGCGATCCGCGGTGACGTGATGGCGCGACAACGCCGGCAGGATCACGGTTCCGAGCGCAACGCCGAACACGCCCAGCGGCAGTTCGAGGAAACGGGTCGCCTGGTACAACCATGTCTGCGAACCGGTTATCAGCAGCGAGGCAACGATGGTGTCGAGCAGCAGGTTGATCTGCGCCACCGACGAACCGAACAGGGTCGGCACCATCAGGCGCAGGATCTTGCGCACCTGCGGGTGATGCCAGCCCCAACGCGGCAGTGCCAGCAGGTCCAGCTTGCGGATCGCCGGCAACAGGAACAGCAGCTGCAGGATTCCCGCCGCCAACACCGCCCAACCCAGCGCCTCGATCGGCACCGCTAGGTATTTCGACAACCACAACGCGCCCGCGATCAGGCACAGGTTCAGGATCACCGGCGCCAGTGCCGGCAACGCGAACTGGCGGAAACTGTTCAGTACGCCGCCGCACAATGCCGTCAGGGAAACAAACAGCAGGTACGGGAAGGTCAGCCGCAGCAGCCTGGTGGTCAGGTCGAACTTGTGCGGATCGGACAGCTCGCCTGGCGCGAAGCCGGTCGCGACCTGTGGCGCGAAAACCAGGCCCAGTGCGACCACCACCAGCAACACCCCGCCCAGGGTGCCGGCCACGCGCGCGGTCAGCTCCTTCAGCTCGGCATGGCTGCCGGTTTCCTTGACCTCGGTGAACACTGGCACGAAGGCGGTCGAGAACGAGCCTTCCGCGAACAGCCGGCGCATGAAATTCGGAATGCGGAAGGCGATCACGAACGCATCGGTGGCCGCGCCGACCCCGAACACATGGGTGATCGAGATGTCGCGCGCGAGTCCCAGCACGCGCGAGATCATGGTCATGCTGCTGAACGAGAACACCCCGCGCAGCAGGCTGGCGGATTTCGGCGCCACGGATGGGGATTGGCTCATCGCCCGGCCCCCGGCGCTCGCCCCCGGAAATGATTGACTGCAGAAGCGATTCCCACGATACTTGCTGGCTTTCTTTCGCCCCATTCGTCCGGAGTCACCCCGTGGCCAACATCCAGTCCGCCAAGAAGCGCGCCCGCCAGGCCGAAGTGCGCAACATGCGCAATGCCAGCCAGCGTTCGATGCTGCGCTCGTCGATCCGCAAGGTGCTCAAAGCCATCGAGGCCAAGGACAAGGCTGGCGCCGAAGCCGCCTACAAGGCCGCCGAGCCGGTGCTCGACCGTTACTCCAGCCGTGGCCTGATCCACAAGAACAAGGCCGCCCGCCACAAGAGTCGCCTCACCGCGCACATCAAGGCGTTGGCCTGAGCGCAGTCTCTCGTTGCTCCTGAAAAAGCCGGCGCCAGCCGGCTTTTTTATCGCCCCTCTGCCCCCGGGAGAGGGGTTGGGGTGAGGGTACGAATCTGCGCGCGATTGGGGACTCGTGGCGCGACGGGAGCAGTCAGGGCACCGAACCCTCACCCGGCGCTGACGCGCCACCCTCTCCCGAGGGGCGAGGGATTCCAGCAAGCGAGTTCCGGCGCATATCACTCCGCCGTCTCCCCGGCGTCGGCCTTGCGATCGTCAAAGAACCGTTGCGCGGCGAGACACACCTCACGCGTGCCCACGCGCTCGGCCGCCGAGATCGCGAACCACGGTGCCTGCCACGCCAACCGCGAAATGATTTCGCGCGCGTTGGCATCACGCTCTTCCGGCGCCCACAGGTCGATCTTGTTCAGCAGCAGCCAGCGCGGACGCTGCAGCAATTCGGGATCGTGGCGTTGCAGCTCGCCCTCGATGATCCGCACCTGCTCCGCCGGGTCGGCGCCATCCAGCGGCGCGACATCGACCAGGTGCAGCAGCAGGCTGGTGCGCGAAACGTGTTTCAGGAACTGGATGCCAAGCCCCGCGCCTTCGGCCGCGCCTTCGATCAGGCCCGGGATATCGGCCACCACGAAACCCTGCGACGGTCCCACGCTGACCACGCCAAGGTGCGGCTGCAGCGTCGTGAACGGATAATCGGCCACTCGCGGCGTCGCCGCCGACACCGCGCGGATGAAGGTGCTCTTGCCGGCATTCGGGAATCCCAGCAGGCCGGCATCGGCCAGCACCTTCAATTCCAGCTTCAGTTCGCGCTCCTCGCCTGGTTTGCCGGGCGTGAACCGGCGCGGCGCGCGGTTGGTGGAGCTCTTGAAGTGGATGTTGCCGAGCCCGCCCTTGCCGCCTTGTGCAACCAGCAGCTTCTGGCCGTGCGCGGTGAGGTCACCGATCACTTCATCCGTATCGACGTTGATGACGGTGGTGCCGACCGGTACACGGATCGTGGCGTCTTCGCCGCCGCGGCCGTACATGTCGCTGCCCATGCCGTTCTGGCCGCGCTGCGCCTTGAACTGGCGCCGGTGGCGGAAGTCGATCAGCGTGTTCAGGCCCTCATCTGCCACCAGCCACACGCTGCCGCCATCACCGCCGTCGCCACCGTTGGGGCCGCCGAACGGGATGAACTTCTCGCGCCGGAAACTGGCGCAGCCGTCCCCGCCGTTGCCAGCCTGCACCTTGATGATGGCTTCGTCGACGAATTTCATTGAGGGCCGTGAAGGGTAAAAGGTGAAGGGTAAAGGGTAAAAAGCAAAAGCGCGGGCCGGCTCTTCCGTTTTACTCTTTACCCTTGACCCTTTGCTCGCATACGAAAAACCCCGCACAAGGCGGGGCTTTCCGGATCCAATGTGGCGCGTGGTCAGCCCGCGACCACGTTCACTGTGCGCTGGCTCTTGGGGCCCTTGACGGAGAACTCCACCTTGCCATCGACCAGCGCGTACAGCGTGTGGTCGCGGCCGAGGCCGACGCCGACACCCGGATGGAACTGGGTGCCGCGCTGGCGCACGATGATGTTGCCGGCTTCGACGACTTGGCCGCCGTACAGCTTGACGCCGAGGTATTTCGGATTGGAGTCGCGGCCGTTGCGCGAAGAACCTACGCCCTTTTTGTGTGCCATGGCGGCTTCTCCTTACTGGTTGCCACCGGCGATGCCGGTGATCTCGATTTCGGTGTAATGCTGCCGGTGGCCCATCTGCTTGCGGAAGTGCTTGCGGCGGCGGAATTTGACGATGCGGACCTTGTCGGCGCGGCCGTGGGCGCGCACCTTGGCGGTGACGCTGGCGCCGGCGACGGTAGGCGTGCCCACCGTGACGCCATCGCCTTCACCGACCAGCAACACCTGGTCGAAGGTGACCGCGGCATCGGGTTCGGCATCCAGCTTTTCGACGCGCAGGACGGCGCCCTGCTCGACGCGGTACTGGTGACCGCCGGTAAGAATGACTGCGTACATGGTTTCGGCTCTCGGGTTCTGTCGTTATTCTGGGTCGATCGTGCACGCATGGGCGCACACGAACCGACAATTCTAACTGACCCTGCGGCAGCACGGCAAGCGGTCGTCAAAGCTGCCGGGAACCGACCAGCGGCGCTCGCTGGTGCGCTGCGTCAGCCCGCGCCAGCCGAGGGTTGCCCGACGGCAAGCGGCTCCGGCAACCGCGGTGCATGACCGGCGTCGGCAGCGCCCGATACCGGTGGCGCCGGGTCTTGTACGTGCCGCACCAGGTGATGGAGGTCGACATCCGCGACCCGGATCGGGCGCAGGGTCACGGGATCGAATGCCACCTCGCCGGGCCACCAGCCCTCCGGGCGGCGCACGGTGGCCCAGAAGCGCTTGAGTGCGTTGAGGTGCTGGCCGACCAGACCGAAACTGTTGTCGGCATCGATCACCGGATCACCTACTCCAGTCGGACGCGGCGGCTCCCCGTACAAGGCGGTTCCGAAGACCACATCCCAGATCGACAGCGCCTGCCCGAAGTTGCAGTTGTGCAGCTTCGGGCGGTCGGGATCGACCAGCATGTGGTGCAAGCGGTGGAATTTCGGGTCGACCACGAGGTGGTTGAAGATACGCCCGAAGCCCAGGCGGGTATTCGTGTGGGACAGGTTCTGCACCAGCTCGCCGATCAGCATCAGCCACGCAAATTCGTCCGGGTCCACGCCCATCACCAGGCCGACCACGGCCAGGATCATCGACTGGATGAAGCCATCCACCAGGGTGCCCCGGTCATTGGTCCAGCAGCTCATCTGGCGCGTGCTGTGGTGGTAGCTGTGCAGCGCCCACCACCAAGGCAACCAGTGCTGGGTGCGATGCATCCAGTAGTACACGAAGTCGTAGACGAGGTAATACACCCCGAACAGCAGGTACGGGTGATCGTTGAACCACGGCACCCACGCAGTCAGCGCGATCGGCGAGCCGGTGCTCGACACGGCTGGATCGGCGCCGCCGAACAGATGGCTGAACGGTGTCAGCACCAGATAGGTGAACAACGGGAAGATCCCGAGCAGCATCATCAAGGTGTAGTTGCGATCGGGCAGCGTGAGCTTGCGATCGGTCCACTTTTCGGCCGGCCAGAAGGTTTCCAGCGGCCGGAACAGGAACCCGATGATCGCGATCTGCGCCGCCGCGATCAGCAGCGCCGCGGCGATGTCGTGCGGATCGCCGGAGAGCCCTTCGAGATGCAGCGCATCCAGCACCGGCATGACGGCATGGGCGCTGACCCAGTCGACCATGTGGAGCCAGATTTGTTGGATGGGAAACATGCTTGCGGGATCGAGGAATCTTCTGCCTGCGGCTGCCGGTCCCGCGAGAACGCGGCAAGCCGGTGCCCGACTGGCGCGTTGTCCATGATACCCGCACCGGCGCAGGACAGCGGCGCAATCCGTCGCGACACCGCCTGACTCACGCGTCAACGATGATCCGGCCCGCCGCAACCGCGGCATGTCGGTCCGCCGACCCATGCCCCATGGCGCTCACCCCTTGCAGGCGCAGCGTCCGTCCCAATCTTTGCGACAGACCCGCGTTGTTATAGTAGGAACTTTGCTGCGCGCTTCCCCCATGGACACGATCCGCATCCGCGGTGCCCGCACCCACAACCTCAAGAACATCGACCTCGACCTGCCGCGCGACCAGTTGATCGTGATCACCGGCCTGTCGGGTTCGGGCAAGTCCTCGCTGGCGTTCGACACCCTGTACGCCGAGGGCCAGCGGCGCTATGTCGAGTCGCTGTCGTCGTATGCGCGGCAATTCCTGTCGATGATGGAAAAGCCCGACGTCGATCACATCGAAGGCCTGTCGCCGGCCATTTCCATCGAGCAGAAATCGACCTCGCACAATCCGCGTTCGACGGTCGGCACGATCACCGAAATCCACGACTACCTGCGCCTGCTGTACGCGCGCGTGGGCACGCCACGCTGCCCCACCCACGGCATCCCGCTGGCGGCGCAGACGGTGAGCCAGATGGTGGACCAGACCCTCGCGCTGCCCGAAGACAAGCGCTACATGCTGCTGGCGCCGGTGATCCGCGAGCGCAAGGGTGAGCACGTGCAGGTGTTCGAGCAATTGCGTGCGCAAGGTTTCGTACGCGCGCGCGTCGATGGCACGGTGTACGACCTCGACGCGGTGCCGGCGCTGGGCCTGCGCATCAAGCACACCATCGAAGCGGTGATCGACCGCTTCCGCCCGCGCGCGGATTTGAAGCAGCGCCTGGCCGAATCGTTCGAAACCGCGCTGCGCCTCGGCGAAGGCCTGGCGATCCTGGTCGATCTCGACGACGCCAAGGCACCTGAGCAACTGTTCTCGTCGCGCTATTCCTGTCCGATGTGCGACTACTCGCTGCCGGAGCTGGAGCCGCGGCTGTTCTCGTTCAACTCGCCGGTCGGCGCCTGCCCGACCTGCGACGGCCTGGGCGTCACGCAATTCTTCGATCCCGCGCGCGTGGTCGCGCACCCGGAACGCTCATTGGCCGAAGGCGCGGTCCGCAGTTGGGACCGCCGCAACCCGTACTACTGGCAGATGATCCAGTCGCTGGCGAAGCATTACGGCTTCGACCCCGAAACACCGTGGAACAAACTGCCGAAGGCCACGCGCGATGCGGTGCTGAATGGCTCGGGCGACGAAACGATCGCGTTCAAATACACCCCCGCCAACGCCGGCGGTGCGGTCACGCGCAAGCACCGCTTCGAAGGCATCATCCCGAACCTCGAACGTCGCTATCGCGAAACCGATTCCAACATGGTGCGCGAGGAACTGGCGCGCTTCATCAGCGAGCGTCCGTGCACCGAATGCCACGGCGAGCGCCTGAACCTGTCCGCGCGCAACGTGTTCGTGGGCGAGAAAAACCTGCCGTCGCTGTCGGCACTCGCGATCAGCGATGCGCGCACGTTCGTTGACGGCCTGCAACTCGCAGGTTGGCGCGGCGAGATCGCCGAACGCATCATCAAGGAGATCCGCGAGCGCCTGCGTTTTCTCATCGACGTCGGCCTCGACTACCTTACGCTCGACCGCAAGGCCGATTCGCTGTCGGGCGGCGAAGCCCAGCGCATCCGCCTGGCGTCGCAGATCGGCGCGGGACTGGTGGGCGTGATGTACGTGCTGGACGAACCCTCGATCGGCCTGCACCAGCGCGACAATGAGCGCCTGCTGGGCACGCTGACGCGCCTGCGCGACCTCGGCAACACCGTGATCGTGGTCGAGCACGACGAGGACGCAATCCGTCGCGCCGACCGCATCGTGGACATCGGCCCGGGCGCAGGCGTGCACGGCGGCGAGGTGATCGCGCAGGGCACCGTCGCAGACTTGATGCAGGCGCCACGCTCATTGACCGGGCAATACCTGTCCGGCAAACGCACGATCGACGTACCGCAAATCCGCCGCCAGCCCGATCCCAAGCGCGTGCTGAAGCTGAAAGGCGCGCATGGCAACAACCTGCAGCACGTCGATCTGGAAATCCCGGCAGGCCTGTTCACCTGCATCACCGGCGTGTCGGGCTCGGGCAAGTCCACGCTGATCAACGACACCTTGTTCCGGATCGCTGCGGTCGAATTGAACGGCGCTTCGGCACAGCCCGCGCCGTACGAATCGATCGAAAAGCTCGACCTGTTCGACAAGGTGCTGGATATCGACCAGTCGCCGATCGGCCGCACGCCGCGTTCCAATCCTGCGACGTACACCGGCGTGTTCACGCCGTTGCGCGAACTGTTCGCGCAGGTGCCGGAATCCCGCGCGCGTGGCTACCAGGCCGGGCGTTTCAGCTTCAACGTCAAGGGCGGCCGCTGCGAAGCCTGCGAAGGCGACGGACTGATAAAAGTCGAGATGCACTTCCTGCCGGACGTGTACGTGTCCTGCGATGTCTGCCACGGCAAGCGCTACAACCGCGAAACATTGGAGATCCTCTACAAGGGCTACACCATCGCCGACGTGCTCGACATGACGGTCGAGCAGGCGCTGGAAGTGTTCGCGCCGGTGCCGCAGATCGCGCGCAAGCTGGAAACGCTGATGGACGTGGGCCTCGGCTACATCAAGCTGGGCCAGAGCGCGACCACGCTGTCGGGCGGCGAGGCGCAACGCGTGAAATTGTCGAAAGAGCTCTCGCGCCGCGATACCGGCAACACCTTGTACATCCTCGACGAACCCACCACCGGCCTGCACTTCTTCGACATCGAGCAACTGTTGAAGGTGTTGCATAGGTTGGTGGATGGTGGCAGCACGGTGGTCGTGATCGAGCACAACCTCGACGTGATCAAGACCGCCGACTGGGTCATCGACCTCGGTCCCGAAGGCGGCGCAGGCGGCGGCCGCATCATCGCCACCGGCACACCGGAGGACATCGTCGCGACCAAGGGGTCGTACACCGGGCAGTTCCTGGCGCCGGTGCTGGCCGCGGCTGCGCCGAAAACGCAGAAGAAGCGCAAGAGCGCATGACGCGCAAACAGGATGGACACGGCACCATGGCCGATGGCAAGAAAAAACCGCACAATCGCGCACCGCGCAAACGCTCGCAGCAGACACCGGCGCCTGAAACCACCACCGCGAAAGCCGTGCCATCACCGGCGAGCGCTGCATCAGGCGTTGCGTCGGCATCGCACGCATTGGCAGCCATTCCCGTGCACGTCCGCTGGCGTGACCTTGACGCCTTCAACCACGTCAACAATTCCTCGTACCTGACCTACCTCGAGGAGGCACGCCTGCAGTGGCTGCGCAACGTTCCCGGCGAATGGTTCACCGAACATGCGATGCCGGTGATGGCGGCGGTGGAACTGCACTACCGCAAACCGATCGAATGGCCCGCCGAAATCGACGTGCTGCTGAGCTGTGAACGTCTGGGCAATTCCTCGATGACCCTCGGCAACCGCATCGTCGATCGCGACGACCACGGCCGAGTCTATGCCGACGGCAACGTAGTGATGGTGTGGGTGGATCCGACTACCGGTGCATCGGTACCCCTTCCCGGCGCCATCCGTGAAATCTGCTCCGTGTAGGAGCGGTGGGAGCCGCGACCGTGGCGGCATTCGCAACGCCGGTCGGCCCTTCCGGGCCTCCTACAAGAAGCTAGGCGCGGGCATCACGCTGTTCTTCCAGCGTCAACGCCACCTTGTCGCGCAAATACACCGGCAAGGCCAGTTCAGGCGCCACCCCCCTGCCAGCCGCGAACAGCGGCGCGGCGAGCCGTGCAACATCGCAGGCCTGCGGATAACGGTTGCCATCGGCCCACCGCGGCAGTACCGGCAGACGTTCACGGATCGCATCGCCGTAAGCACTCCAGCCGGTGCCCAGCACGTTCCAGCCTTCAGCTTCCGGCAGGATCACTGCAGATGCCGCGAGCACGTGCTCGCCGCCCAACGCCTCCACCAACCCGTCCGCTGCAAAACGAAACGTGCCGGCGTAGATTTCCCCGCGGCGCGCGTCGATCGCAGCCAGGATCGCCGCATCGTTTTTCGGTGCCTGCATTGCCAGCGCCGCCAGCGACGACACCGGCACCACCGGAAGATCCAGCGCCAAGGCCAGGCCCTGTGCGACGGAAATCGCCAGCCGCACGCCGGTGAACGCACCCGGTCCGCGCCCGACCGCGATCCCGTCCAGCTGCCTGCGCGTGATGCCGGCTTCCGCCAGCAGATCTTCCGCCATCGGCAACACCAGCTCCGCGTGCCGGCGTGGCGCGAGTTCGCTGCGATCGATCAAAGCCTCGCCGTGCAGCAGCGCGACCGAGCAGGCTTCCGTGGCGGTTTCGATGGCGAGCAGGTTCATGCGGGCATTTTCGCAGACGGCGGCTGCCACAGTTCGATGCGCGTGCCTTCCGGGTCCATGATCCAGCCGAAGCGGCCGTTCGCGTCCTCGTGCACGTTCGGATCAACCTCGACGCCATCCGTGCGCAACCTGGCAAGCAATGCATCCAGGTCGTCCACGCGGAAGTTGAGCATGAAATCCCTCGTGCTCGGCGCGAAATAGTTCGTTGCCTGCCCGAACGGCGCCCACAAGGTGGAACCCGGCCGCGAAGCATCTTCGGCGAAGTTCGCGCCGTAATCGTTCATCGCGATGCCGAGGTGTTGCGCATACCAATCGCGCAGCGCCCCGGGATCGCGCGATTTGAAAAAGATGCCGCCGAAACCGATCACCCTGGCCATGACTCATTCTCCGAAAAATGCCTGCACGTCTGCCAACCCACGCGTCCGCGGTATCGGTGGCAGGCTGGCAAGGAAGAGTTTGCCGTAGGCTTTCTCGCACAGGCGCGGATCGCACAGCACCAGCACGCCGCGGTCGTGCACGTCACGGATCAGCCGTCCCGCGCCCTGCTTCAGCGCGATCACCGCGGCCGGGATCTGCCAGTCGCGGAACGGATTGCCGCCGCCACGGCGCACCGCATCGAGGCGCGCCTGTAGCACCGGATCGTCGGGCGAGGCAAACGGCAGCTTGTCGATCGCGACGACGCTCAGCGCCTCGCCCGCCACATCCACGCCTTCCCAGAAACTCGCCGCGCCCAGCAGCACGCCGTTGCCCGAGTCACGAAAATCGGAGAGCAACTGGTGACGCGGCGCGGTGCCCTGCACGAACAGCGGCCACGGTGCGTCGGTCAGCAAGTCCGCCGCCAGCTTCAACGCGCGATGCGAGGTGAACAACAGGAACGCGCGGCCCTTCGACGCTTCCAGCACCGGGCGCACGGTTTCGATCACGCGCTGGGTGTAGTCGCGCGCGGCCGGTTCCGGCAGTCCCTGCGGCAGCCAGCACAGCGCCTGGTGCGCGTAGTCGAACGGGCTGCCGAGATCCAGCGTCACCGGATCGACCAGCCCCATCTGGCGCGTGAAATGCTCGAACTGCCCGGCCACCGAGAGCGTCGCCGAAGTATGTATCCATGCCGCATCGGTGGCATTGCGCAGGGTTTGCAGTTGCGGTGCAAGATCCAGCGGCGTCGAGCTCAGCTCGAAACCGCGCTCGGAAACTTCATACCAGCGCACTTCGTCCTCGCCGTCGCGGCCGGCGATCCGTTGCAGGCGCTGGTCCAGCACCACGCAACGCGCGTGCACGCTGGCGAGGCCCTTCGAGCGCTCGGCCTGCCCGACCAGCACGCCGGCCAGGTCGTCCAGCGCATTCCCGAGCGCTTCCAACGCTTCGGCCGCCCCGGCGTCCGCTTCCAGTTGCGCAAACGCACCGCGTTTCGGCAGCGCCTCGAACGCGAGCCGCGCCTTGCGCACGGCGTCGTTCACGCCGTCCAGTGCCGGTTGCAGCGAAGCCAATGCGCCCGGCTGGCCCGCGCATTCGGCCAGCGTGTCGGCCGCGAGTTCGGTGACCTGCCGCGCGCTGATCCCGACCGAAAAATACTGTCCCGCGAGTTCCGGCAACTGGTGCGCTTCATCGAGGATGTAGGCGCCGGCCTCCGGCAGGATCGAGCCGAAACCTTCGCGCCGCAGTGCCAGGTCGGACAGCAGCAGGTGATGGTTCACCACCACCATGTCAGCCTCCTGCGCGCGCCGGCGCGCCTTGAACACGAAGCACTCGTCGTAGAACGGGCACTCGGTGCCAAGGCAATTCTCGGCCGTGGATGTGACTCGCGGCCACAGCGGCGAACCTTCCGGCACCGCGGCCAGTTCGGCGCGGTCGCCGGTGCGCGTACGCGCGGCCCACGCCCGGATCGTCTGCAATTCGTCCACCTGTTTGCGCGAACGGAGCTGCCCGGATTCCACCGTCTGCTGCAGCCGGTACTTGCATAGGTAATTGGCGCGGCCCTTCAGCAGCGCCACGTCCTTCTTCACCCCGAGGATTCCCAGCACCCGCGGCAGATCGCGGTGGAACAACTGGTCCTGCAGGTTGCGGGTGCCGGTCGACACGATCACCCGCTTGTCCGACAGCAACGCGGGGACGAGGTACGCGAAGGTCTTGCCGGTGCCGGTACCCGCCTCGACCACCAGCGCGTCGTGGCTGTCGATGGCATCCGCCACCGCGTCGGCCATCCGCTGCTGCGTCAAGCGCGGTGCGAAATTCGGCACCTCGCGCGCAAACGGCCCGTCCGCGCCGAGCAGCGAAGATGCAGCATGGTCATCGACAGCTTGCGTCATCCTGCAAGTATCGCCCATCACGCGAGGCGCCGCGCAAGATTTGCGGGTTGACAGGGCCCAACCGGTCACTGAACATGCCATGCAACACCCCGCTTACGGGGTCTACTAGACGTTATGCGTAAGAACCGATGCGACTGTCCAGGAAAGAACGCACGGCAAGAGATCTGCTACACATCAATCGTGTAGAGACGATCAACACAGAGACGGCGTCCCTCACAATCGGATGGCAGGTTCGTTTCCAGCGACGAGGTGAATATCACTCGAAGTTCTTCTCGGACGCGATCTATGGAACTAGCGACAAAGCCCTCGCAGCCGCCAGGGAATACCGCAATCGCTTCCTCGAAGAGCACAATGAAGAGCTTGGGCAGTTGCTGGCAGAACGTACATTCATTCTCCCCCATCTCCCGAAGAACAACACAAGCGGCATATTGGGCGTAAATCGCAGCATCCAGCGAGAACGAAGCGGGAACACGTACTACGTTTGGCAATCTACGTACCGGGACATGGAAGGGAAGGTCCGTAACGCATCCTTCCGAACCCGCCGTCACGGCGAAATCGGCGCGCTCATGGAGGCGATCCAATTTAGGCGAAACGGAATCGAAGCTATAGCCAAGCTGCCCGAGAACGAGCATGCCGTTAGCGTCATAACTGCACAAGTACAGTCATACGATGCACTTGTCTCCTATCTTGCCGCGTTGCGTGGAGACGAGGTAGAGAGTGTCTCATCCTACCTTGCGCGCACCGATGTACCGCCCTCAACAAAAAAGCGTTTCATTGAGGTCCGAGTCACACAAGCACAATTCCGGAACGAAGTACGAGCTTTCTTCGATAACCGATGTGCGGTTACGGGTGCAAGAAGCCTCCTCGTAGCCTCCCATATTAAACCATGGGCTATTTGCTCAGATAAAGATCGCATAGACAAATATAACGGCATCCTCCTTAGTGCAGCATACGATGCTGCGTTTGATATCGGTTTGATTACGTTTAATGAAGCCGGGCGTATTCGTATTGCAGCCGCATTCGAGGTAGATGCAGATCTCTTGGGTATCAAAGATGACGCAGCCGTAACGGATTACACGGTGATGCATGATCGCTACATGCAGTATCATCGTGATCACATCTTTCGTTCTCTCGATACAAATTCCGCATAACTCAAGCGTTGTCGACTCTCTATCGCCTACCCGCCCCATCGAAACAGTTTTGCGTAATCGGAGCCGGTACGAACGCAGGCACGCCAGGCAAGCCCGCCTTCCGCCATCGCATCGCGGATGCTGGGCGCGATCAGCTTGAGTGAGCGCGCCGCGGCGCGATCGCGCAGGCGCGCGATCGGTGATCTGTCGAGCATGTCCAATGCCCAATACGGCAATAAATTAGCGGCGGCACCGAGGAACAGGCCGCGGCCCAACCCGGCCAACGGTATCGGCAGGCGGACGCTGTCCAGCGCGGCGAGCACTTCACGGGTGCGCGCGTCGCAGACGAGTTCGGGGCGCACGTCGCGGAAGAACGCTTCCAGTTCCGCAAGCGATTTCGGCACCTCGCGCGCGCCGAGCGCTTCGGCCACGTACGCCGATTCGGCGAGATAGCGATCCTGCGCCTGCGTAGAGATCCGCGCGTGGCAGTAGGCCCGGTAGCCCTGCAGGAAGCTCCTGGCCTCGGCGCAGTGCACCCACGTGAGCAGGTGCGGATCCTCGGCGCTGTAGGCGCGGCCATCGGGCACGCTTCCGCGGACGTGGCGATGGACCGCGCGGACGCGTTCGATCGCGGCCTCGGCGGCGGCGCGCGGCGCATAGGTGGTGCGGGCCACGAACGTGATGGTGTTGCGCAGGCGCCCCAGCATGTCGGTGCGGAACGACGAATGGTCCCACACGCCGGCGAGCGCCAGCGGATGCAGGGTCTGCAGCATCAGCGCGGCGAGGCCGCCGGCCATCATCGCCGGGAAATCAGCGTGGATCTTCCAGGTGACGGTGTCCGGCCCGAACAGGCCCGGATCACCGACGGGGAGGTCGTAATCGGGCGCAGCGCCATCGTGGCGCAGCGCGTCGATAACCCAGCGGTGCAGGCGATCGCGCAGCGGTGGCGGCAACAGCTTGATGCCGGGCAGATGCGCGCGCTCGACGTGCCGCGACGCAGGCAACGGTGCGGTGGGGTGATCCATGAAGCCATTTAACACCGTCTGCGGTGCAGCGGCTCCCGCAAGTGTGCTTACGCCAAGGCCGCATACCGTGGTGTCCGCTGCCGACGGCAATCGTTTATCATTCTCATTTGCATTGCCGCCGGAGTCGACCATGGATCGCCGCGATTTCCTGAAGACCGCCAGCCTCACCGCGCTCGCGGCGGGCCTGTTTCCCGGTGCGGAAGCCCTCGGCGCGCAAATGGCGCACGCTGCCACGTCGGCGGCATCGGCGGCGGATCTGGGCGGCAAGGCTGACTACAGCCTGCGCATTGCCACCGGAATCCTGGAGCTCGCGCCGGAAAAGTTCATCTCGACCACGTTGTACAACGGCGATTTCCCGGGCCCGCTGCTGCGCTTCCGCGAGGGCCGGCCGGTCACCCTCGACATCTTCAACGACACTGATCACGACGAGCAGGTGAACTGGCACGGCCAGCATCTGCCCGCCAGCGTGGATGGCGCCGACGAAGAAGGCACCCCGCCGGTGCCGGCACGTGGCCACAAGCGCGAAGTGTTCACGCCCGGGCCATCCGGGCTGCGCATGTACCACAGCCTCGTGCGCGCGGGCGCCGATCTCTCGCGCGGGCTCTACAGCGGCCTCGTGGGGCCGGTGTTCATCGAGCCTGCGCACAACCCCGGCCGTCACGACCGCGAGGTGTTCCTGACCCTCAAGGAATTCCAGCCCTATCTCACGCGCATGGACGACGACACGCCGTTCATGGCACCGGATGGCATGGAGATTCCGCTGGTCACCATCGCCGCCAACGCCGATCCAAACGCCGGCAAGGTGCCGCCGGGCTACGAACTCGCGTACGGGGCGTTCGCGATCAACGGCAGGTCGCTGGGCTACGGCGAGCCGATCCGGGTCAAGCGCGGCGAACGCGTGCTGCTGCAGGTGCTCAACGCCAGTGCCACCGAGAACCGCAGCCTGGCCCTGCCCGGCCACGTGTTCGAAGTCGTCGCACTGGACGGCAATCCGGTGCCACATCCAGCCACGGTGCCGGTGCTGTGGCTGGGCGCGTCCGAGCGGGTGTCCGCGATCGTGCAGATGGATCATCCCGGCGTGTGGGTGCTGGGCGACACCGCCGACGCCGACCGCGAAGCCGGCATGGGCATCGTGGTCGAGTACGCGGGCGCCAGCGGCGAACCGCAATGGCAAGCGCCACCCGCGTTCAAGTGGGACTACCGGCTGTTCGCCGATCCGGCGCGCATGCTGCAGACGCCCGACGAAGTGATCGACATGCTGTTCACCGCGCGCCAGAGCGCGGCGGACGGCTTCGACCTGTACGCGATCAACGGCGTGCCGTACGACTGGAAGACCATGCCGGTCACGCGCAAGCTGCAATTCGGCAAGCGTTACCGCCTGCGCCTGCGCAACGCCAGCGGCGACATCCATCCCCTGCACCTGCTGCGGCATTCCTTCGAACTCACCAGCATCCATGGCCATCCGATCGCGGGCGTGATCAAGGACGTGGTGCTGGTGCCGCCATTCCAGACCACCGAGGTCGATTTCACCGCCGCCCAGCCGGGCCGCGCGGTGTTCTGCTGCCACATGCAGCAGCACATGGACTTCGGCTTCATGGCAGTGTTCGACACCGTTTGACTGGAAACTGAATCGGCCGCGCCTGCTTACACGCGCCGATTACATTCCGGCCGGTACGCTGCAAGGCCGCAATACGGCAGACATACCGGAGAGAGCAATGAAGAAGCTTCTGGCAATGGGTATCGCCGGCGCACTCGCGACCGGTCTTTCATTCGCGGCGTTCGCGCAAGGCAGTGCCAGCAACGAAGTGAGCACCGCCCACGCACATGCGCTGATGGCGCAGAGCGCCACGACGCTCGCGGAAGCGCACACGCATCTGCACCACGTGATCAACTGCCTCGTCGGCCCCAAGGGCACGGGCTTCGATGCCAAGGCCGGCAACCCCTGCCAGAACCAGGGCGATGGTGCAATCGCCGATTCCGCCAGCGACCAGGCCCTGCACGGCAAACTGCAGAGTGCATTGGCCGACGCACAAAGCGGATTGAAGTCGGATTCCCTCTCCAGCGCGCAACAGGACGCCGCCAAGGCCGCTGCCGCGCTGGGAGCGACGCCAACGCAGAAACCCAAGGGCAGCTACAGCTGGTAAGCGACGCGTTGCCGAGTTCGACGCACGGGTGGTGGCGTCGCCGCCACCTGTGCGTTGTGCATGCGTGAAGTTCCAGGCGACGCAATGCATCGGGCGCAGGTTTCGCGCACAGGAACCACGCAGGCGCGGGGCGGTCCAACACCGCGACGGCCATGCGCGGAGGGGCGCGCGGCCGCAAACGTTGAACCAAGTCAACCGCACCACGACGGAAGGAATGCCACCGTGCCCAGATCTGCTGCTATCCGGAAATCCGCAAGATCAAAGCCGGATCCGATCACGAACCCATCCGCCCACGGCGAAACCTGCACGCTGGTGCTGCAGGGCGGCGGCGCGCTCGGCGCCTACCAAGCCGGCGTATACGAGCAGATGGACGCACACGGCCTGCGGCCCGACTGGGTCGCCGGGGTGTCGATCGGCGCGATCAACGCCGCGATCATCGCCGGCAATCCGCCCGAGCGGCGGGTGCAACGCCTGCACGAGTTCTGGGATCTGGTGACCTCGCGGTTGCGCTGGTTCACGCTGCCGGCCGGGACCACGGGCGAAGCGCGGGAGCTCGCGAACGAAACGCGCGCAGCGCTGGCGGCGACCTTTGGCGTGGAGGGGTTCTTCGAACCGCGCGTCCCGCCCGCGCCGTTGCAGTGGCCCGGGATGCCGGGCGCGTTGAGTTACTACGACACCGCGCCGCTGAAGCAAACGCTCGAAGACCTGATCGATTTCGACCTCATCAACACCCGCAATGCGCGCCACAAGGTGCGGCTGTCGGTGGGCGCGGTCGACATCACCACCGGCAACTACCGTTACTTCGACTCGGCCAGCCCCGGTGACTGCGGACGCATCGATGCGCGCCACATCATGGCCAGCGGCGCGCTGCCGCCCGGATTTCCGCCGGTCGAGATCGACGGCGAGCATTACTGGGACGGCGGCCTTGTCTCCAACACGCCGCTGCAGTACGTCATGGAGCGACAGTCCGCGCACGACATGCTGGTGGTGCAGGTCGATCTTTTCAGCGCGCGCGGGCCCCTGCCCGAAAACCTCAACGAAGTCGCCGAACGGGTGAAGGACATCCGCTATTCCAGCCGCACCCGCCTCAACACCGACCGGGCCAGGCACCTGCACGAACTCGGCGAAGCCGCGCGCCGGCTGGCGGCCAGGCTGCCCGCTTCCTTCGCCGGCGACCCCGACCTCGCGCGTTTGACGGGCCTGTGTGCGCCGGGCGCACTCACCATCATGCACCTCATCTACCGCAGCGCCCACCACGAGAGCCAGTCGAAGGACTACGAATTTTCGCGCCAGTCGATGCTGGAGCGCTGGCAAAAAGGCGCTGCCGACATGCAGACCAGTCTGGAACATCCGCGCTGCGCCGCGCGCAGCCACCAGCCCGGCAGCATCACGGTGCTCGACCTGACGCCGCACACGCCGCCGCGCAAGGCCGGCCGGGATCCCGCATGAAGCTTGCCGGTTCGATCACACCATGCCGCACGCGATAACCTAGAAGATTGACGCGAACCCGTCAGCGACGGATTCGTTTCTCCATTCGAGCCAGGGAGCACACCATGAAACTGCAAGACAAGGTCGCCATCGTCACGGGTTCCGCCAGCGGGCTGGGCAAGGCCATCGCGACGCTGTATGCGAAGGAAGGTGCGAAGGTCGCTATCGCCGACCTCAACCAGCAGGCCGCCGACGCCACCGCCGCGGAGTTGAAGCAAACCGGTGGACAGGCCATGGGCGTCGCGATGGACGTCACCGACGAAACAGCGGTCAACGCTGGCGTCAATGCAGTCGTGCAAGCCTGGGGCAAGGTCGATGTGCTGGTCAGCAACGCCGGCATCCAGATCATCCACCCGCTGGAACAATTCTCGCTGGCCGAGTGGAAAAAGCTGCTCGCGATCCATCTCGACGGCGCGTTCCTCACCACCAGGGCTTGCCTGCCGCACATGTACAAGCAAGGCAGCGGCAGCGTGATCTACATGGGCTCGGTGCACTCCAAGGAAGCCTCGGTGCTGAAGGCGCCTTACGTCACCGCCAAGCACGGCTTGATCGGCTTGGCGAAAGTGGTGGCCAAGGAAGGCGCCAGACACGGCGTGCGCGCCAACGTGATCTGCCCCGGCTTCGTGCGCACTCCGCTGGTCGAAAAGCAGATCCCGGAACAGGCGCGCGACCTCGGCATCAGCGAAGAGGAAGTCATCAAGAAGGTGATGCTGAAGGACACCGTCGATGGCGAATTCACTACGCTCGACGACATCGCCAACGTGGCATTGTTCTTCGCCGCGTTTCCGAGCAACGCGCTGACCGGCCAGTCGCTGGTGGCGAGCCACGGCTGGTTCATGCAGTGAGGTGACCACGCAACGCGGCAGGACGCGCCGCTACGGGTGGCTGGCCGATGCCGGTACCGGCGCATCGTTGCGCTGGTCCTGCAGGCGCCGGCGCAGCGATTCCGCATAGGTCGCGGCGCGATCCTGCAACAGCGGATCGGCGGACGGTTCGATACCGCGCGGCAGCACCAGCGGATCGAAGCTGATGTCGCGGCACACGCCGATGCGCTGTGGCTGGCTGGCGAGGATCACCAGGGTGCCGGCATCGACTTGCGGGCGATCCGCCGGCCACGCGACCGACGCATCGTCGATCGCATCGCCGGGTGCGGCCAGCGTGACCACCAGGCGCCATCGCAACGGCGCATGCGCAAGGCGCGCGCGCAAATCCCCGGCGAGGAAATCAGGATCGTTGGTGGGGGCCGCGCGATCTTCGGCAGCAGCCTCCGGCGCCATGCTCCAGCGTACGGCCTGCCTCTGGCCACGCGCATCCACGAGATAAAACGCATCGAGGCTGTTGTAGCGCACGGTCGCGTAGCTCGTGGACGGTTTGGTAGTCCGGTCCCAGATCCGGAACGCATTGGCTTTCGGGTGGGTGGCGAAGAATGCAGCGAGCTTTTCCGGATCGGGTTCGCCGGTCGCAACGACCGGTTGCTGCGCTTGCAGGAATTCGTAATTGAGCTGCGGTGTGGCGACTGGGAAAAACGGGACGGCATTCATCGCCGTGCGCCATTGCTGGCCGTCGGCCTGCAGGAAATCCAGCGCCATGCCGCGGATCGGCGTGCCGTCGTCCCACGCGTACGGATTGGTCCCGGGAATCGACAGGCGGCCGATCACCGGCGTGCGCTCACCCGGCGCGAAGACTTGCGCCACCGAATAGCGCGCGGCCGCGCCGCTGCTGTCGAAGTAACCGGAAACGCACACGCCCTTGGCGTGGTTGCGGCGCCGCCCCGGAAACACGCCGCCATTCTTCTGGAACTGGTTGACGATCTGGTCTGCGCTGGGTGGCGGCGCGGCCGGCGGGTCGCCCGCACTGGCGCAGCCGGCCACGGCGAACAATCCCACGATCATCCATTTCCCGTACGCGAACATCCCGGCTCCCGGCTGCGCACGCCTGCATCCGCACACGGCGCACGCCACGGGAATCTTACGCCACGCGCGGCAAGCGTCCGATGCCTGACCTGGATCAGCGTAACATGCAAGAAATCCAGCGAGACTGAAGCATTTCAAGCCCGGCCACCACCATGCCCCTGCGTTACCCCGGCGTTTCCTCCAACATCCTCGACGCGATCGGCGACACCCCGCTGCTGGACATCAACGGCGTATTCGCCAAATGCGAGTTCCTGAATCCGTCCGGTTCGATCAAGGCGCGCATCGCCAAGTACATCGTCGAACGCGCGGAACAGGAAGGCCAACTCAAACCCGGCGACACCATCGTCGAAGCCACCAGCGGCAACACCGGCAACGCGTTCTCGATGGTGGCCGCGGTCAAGGGCTACAAGATGATCGTGGTGATGCCGGAAGGCCTGTCCAGCGAGCGCGTCGCGATTTCGCGCGCGTTCGGCGCCGAGGTGCTGTTTGTCGGCACCTTCCACGTCAACGACGCGCTGGAACGCGCGCGCGAACTCGGCAAGCAGCCCGGCTTCTTCTTCCCCGGCCAGTTCGAATCGGAATGGAACGTCGAGGAAAACCGCGAATGGCTGGGGCCGGAAATCCTCAACCAGCTGCCGGATGGCCGCGTGCCCGACGCCTTCGTGCACGGCGTCGGCACCGGCGGCACCCTGATCGGCGTAGGCCAGGCGTTCCGCAAGGTCAATCCCAACGTGCGGCTGTTCGCGATGGAACCGTCGGAATCGCGCACCATCCTGTGCGGCGAAGTCGCGCTGCACCAGATCGAAGGCATCTCGGACGGTTTCGTCCCCGGCATCTTTGCGCACCACCGCGAACTGGTGCGCGACACCACTGCGGTCGCCAGCAGCGAAGCCGTCGCGGAAATGCGCAAACTTGCGCGCACCCGCGGACTGTTCTGCGGGCCGAGTTCCGGCGCGCACCTGATCGCGGCGCAGCGCATCCGCCAGCAATACCCGGAACTCAAGACCGTCGTGACCATCTTCGACGACGAGGGCGAGAAGTACCTGCACGATTTCTTCATGCATCCGGCGCCGGGGGCTGACAAACCCGTGCCGTTCCACTGAGCGCGGGGACACCGCCTTGCTGCTGCTCGATGCAATGAGTCCAGCGCCGCGTGCGCTCAGGATGTACCTCGTCGAAAAGAACCTCACGCTGCCGATGCGGCAGGTGGACGTGTTCACGGGCGAGAATCGCCAGGCGCCCTACCTTGCCCACAACCCGGCCGGGCAAACGCCGGCGCTGCTGCTGGACGACGGCACATGCATCGCCGAGTCCGTCGCGATCATGGAATTCCTTGAAGAGTTGCATCCCGACCCGCCGCTGATCGGAGCGACGCCCGCACAACGTGCCGAGACGCGCCAGTGGCAGCGTCGCACGGAACTCAACATCACCGAGAACATCCACAACGCCTATCACTACGCCGAAGGCCTGGCGCGCTTCCAGGGCCGCATTCCGGTCGCGCCGGAAGCCGCCGAAGGCCTGAAACGCGTCGCGCAGGACCGGATCGCCTGGCTTGATCGCATGCTGGACGGCCACACCTACATCGTCGGCGACAGGTTCACCATCGTCGACATCTGGCTCTATATCTGGCTCGACTTCGCCACCTCGGTGCAACAGCCGTTCGATCGAACCTTGCGCAACATTGCACCGTGGTTCGAGCGGATCGCCACGCGGCCGAGTGCGAGCGCCAGCCTGCATCCCGGGTGCAAGCCCGGCGGCGTGCGGGGATAAGAATCCATGCAAGAGGAAATCACGATGACCCAACGACTCAACTACACCCAGGCATCCCCCGGCGGCTTCAAGGCCATGCGCGCCCTGCAGGACCACGTCGAGAATTCCGGCATCGAGCACAAGCTGCTGGAACTGGTGAAGATGCGCGCCTCGCAGATCAACGGCTGCGCGTACTGCCTCGACATGCACTCGAAGGATGCGCGCGCGGGCGGCGAGACGGAGCAGCGGCTGTACCTGCTCAACGCGTGGCGTGAATCGCCTTTCTACAACGATCGCGAACGCGCGGCACTGGCATGGACCGAGGCGCTCACCCGCATTTCGGAGAATGACGTATCCGACGCGCTGTACAACGAAGCGCGCAAACACTTCAGCGAGAAGGAACTGGTGGATCTGACCTTCGCGATCATCGCGATCAACGGCTGGAACCGCCTCGCAATCCCGTTCCGCTCCGAACCCGGGCATTACCAGCCGGGGCAATACGCCAAGAGCAAATGATCGGCATGGCCACCGCCGCGACGCTGGACGATTTCGAGCAATTGCTGCAGGCCGCACGACGGCAGGAGGAACCGCAGCGCCTGCTGTTCGTATTCGCCGAACGCCAGCTCGGCCAATACGCCACCGCCGCGCAGCAGGCAAGCTTCGCGCGCGGCGAAGGCGGCCACCTGCAACCCTGTCTGTGCGTGGACAAGGCGCCCGGGGAAATCGCCAGCTTCGCCGCACTGGTCGCCGAATCCGAACAAACCGGCCAGCCCTGGGACATCGTGTTCATCGGCAGCCTCGAAGGGCGCGGCGGCATCGCCCCCAACAGTGACGAAGCGTCGCAACCGCTGCGCTTCATGGTCAACGCGATCCACGACGGACGCGTCGGTGAGTTCGCCGCGTTCGATCGTGCGGGGCACCCGATCCGGTTCGTGTGATGCCGCGCGGGCGCGAATGCCGGCTGCAGGAAACTGCTTGACGCTCGCTGCCGCGGCCGGTGTAATACGCGGTTCGTGATTGCCGCTCGCGCAAGGCGAGCCACGGTGCGGTTGCGACCGGTCTGGCCAAGTAGCTCAGTTGGTAGAGCAGAGGACTGAAAATCCTCGTGTCGGTGGTTCGATTCCGCCCTTGGCCACCATCCCTTCAGATACTTACGACTGCTTCACAAGCTGCAACCGTGGCGCGTGTGCCGTAAACGTGCCATCGATCCGGCACGTGGCGCCGCGCAGATGGTCCGCTGCGAGATGGGCACACCGCAACACCATCTCGTAGCTTGCCCAACCGCCGAGCTTCATGAGCTCGCGCAGCGGCGTCCCATTTTGCACGTGCCACGAGGCCCACGTGTGCCTCAAATCGTGCCAACGAAACGTCTGCTCGATGCCCGCACGTTGCAACACCCGCTTCCATGCCTTGGTCGAACACTGCTCCACAGGCCGTCTTCGCCTTCCATGGGACGGGCTGCGCGTGGCACCCGGCAAGATTGTGCCGATCCGCAAGCGCCAAGCGCGGTAGTCAAGCATTGCTTGACACATGTCAAGCGATCATGGACAATGCCGCATGTTCCGCAGTTACCGGCACAAGGGCTTGGCCGACCTCTTCCGCACCGGCAAGAGTGCGAAAGTACGGCCCGACCTGCAAGGCCGCACGCTGCGGCGACTGGACGCGCTGCACGTCGCGCGCGAACTGGCCGACCTGAGCGTACCCGGCTTCGACTTTCATCCATTGAAGGGACATAAGCCGACGCGCTATAGCCTGCACGTGAACGGGCCGTGGTGCATCACGTTTGAATGGGCCGACGGCGACGCGCTGCGCGTGGACTTGCAACAGTATCACTGAGGCCAACCATGACTGAACACACCACCAAGCGAAACCGCGCGCCAACGCATCCCGGCGCGATCCTGCGCGAGGATGTTCTGCCTGCGCTGAATTTGAGCGTCGCGGAAACCGCACGCCGCCTGCGCGTGTCGCGGCAAACCCTGCACGATCTGCTGGCCGAGCGCAAGGGCTTCACGCCGGAAATGGCGCTGCGCGTGGGCAAGCTCGCGGGCAACGGCGCAACGCTTTGGCTGCGCATGCAGCAAGACTACGATTTGTGGCACGCCGAACGCGAACTGGCCGACGAACTGCGCGCGATCCACAAGGCCGCCGCATGACCCAAAACGCTGCTGAACCGGCCACCCGCGCCTGCGAACGAGGTTAGACTCGACGCTTTGGTGGGTATTGCGTGGAGCGCTTGGTTCGCATGGCGGGAGCAGCGACCTGTTGAGCGCCGCGGGCCTGCCGGGGACACCACAGGGGAACCGATGAGCGCGTTACAGCATCTCCTCGACACTTTCCGCACCACCGCGCACAGCGAGCGCGAGAAGGGCATCTACTTCGAGCGGCTGGTCAAGGCCCACCTCCAGAACGAGCCGTACTACCGCGACCTGTACGCGGGCAGCGTGTGGCTGTGGGAGGAATGGCGCAAGGAAGCGGCCAAGCGCGGTATGGGTGACGTGGGCTCGGATGCCGGCATCGACCTCGTGGCTGAAACCACCACGGGCGGGCTGCACGCCATCCAGGCGAAGTTCTACGACGAGGACGCCCTTGCCGCCACTTCCTTTCAGTTGAGGCCCCACAGGGCACGGTCCAGGTCGGCATCGAGTCCGAATGCCGCCATCGGCACGCGGCCGTTGCGCACATCCACGCCTTCCGCGCGCAGACGTTTCGTCTGTTCGCGGAATCCGCGGCTGCCGCGCGGCAGCGCAATGGTGCCGTCGGCATGCAGCACCCGGAACCACGGCAGTCCCAGGCCATCCGGCGTGTCGCGCAGAGCCGTGCCGACCAGGCGCGCGCGACCCGGCAGCCCCGCACGCGCGGCGATCTGGCCGTAACTGGCGACACGCCCAGCCGGAATGGCCGCGATCGCGGCGTAAATGCGTTGGTAGCGTTTGTCCATGGAAGCCGGTGCGGAAACCCACGCAGCATAACCGGTCGGTGAGGACGGCTCCGACCCTTGCGACGGAAGCGGCGTATGCTGCGCGCGGTCACCATACGGAGCCTCGCTGCCATGCATTTCGACCGCGCCTGTCATCCTGATTCACCGCACCAGAAACTGCACACCCCGAACTGGTTCGTCTCCAGCCTGATGCTGGACCGTGCGCTGGACGCGATCCTGCGCCGGGTAAAGAAACTCGACCGCAGCCACGACATTCCCTATCTCGCCGGCTACAGCATGGACGGCAAGACCATCTACATCGATCGCCACCTGCCCTTCAGCTTCAAGTACCGCGGCCGAACCATCGACGTGGACCGCTTCCTGATCATGCACGAGGAAGTCGAGAAGACCCTGATCGACCAGCTCGGCCTGCACTACCTGCACGCGCACCAGATCGCGACCCGTGCGGAAGAAGCCGCGGTGCGCGCCGAACGGATTTCGTGGCACGCCTACGATCGCTTCATGCAGAAGTACGTGAAAAGCGTCGGTGACGAGCGCCTGAAAAAGGTGCCGAAGGACCTTGACCTGAAGCCCTATC
This sequence comes from Pseudomonadota bacterium, assembly GCA_018241365.1. Taxonomy (GTDB): domain Bacteria; phylum Pseudomonadota; class Gammaproteobacteria; order Xanthomonadales; family Rhodanobacteraceae; genus 66-474. The sequence continues at coordinate 15,624 of JAFEDX010000001.1, read as the reverse complement.
GCGACTACCACGACTGGGACCTGATGCAGCGGATGGAAAAGGCGATCGGCGCCGGCAAGCTCGGGAAGGCTTCGCCCAAACTGCGCAAGGAAATCGCGGCCTACACCTCGGCGTTCCGCGAACAGCACCGCGACGCAGCGCGCGAGGCCAAACGTGGCGCTGCAAAAAAGACCGCGCGCAAGCGGCGCTGATGGTCTATTGCACGCGGGCGCGGCGGGCCACCACGATGCCGTAGATGCTGATGGCCAGCCAAGCCACTTCCAGCACGATCGCGGGCAGATTGGACATGCTGAACTGATGGCCGAACAGCAGCGAGATCGCGACGCCAAGCGCACCCAGCGCATTCATCAACTGGTACACGAGTCCGTTGCCGTGCAGCTTCTGCGCCTGCAACAGGAAATAGGCCAGCAGCGTCAGCAGCATGCCAAGTACGCCGGCGACGAATGCCCAATCGATGGTGATGCTGAGGTTCATGGCTTGCATCTCCTCTGTCGCACTGCTTCGAACAACGCGATGCCGGTGGCCACGGAGACATTGAGGCTTTCCATCGCGCCCGGCATCGGAATGCGCGCGAGATGGTCGCAGGCCTCGCGCGTCAGCCGGCGCATGCCCTCGCCTTCGCCGCCCATCACCAGCGCGGCCTTGCCGGTGAGATCCAGGTCGTACAGCGGGGTTTCCGCCTCGCCCGCGAGCCCGGTCAGCCACACGCCGGCGTCCTTCATCTCGCGCAGGCTGCGCGCAAGATTGGTGACTTCGATCAGCGGCACGCGGTCCACCGCGCCCGCTGACGCGCGCCGCACCACCGGGGTGATGCCGACCGCGCGATCCTTCGGCACGATCACCGCGCTGGCGCCGGCCGCCGCCGCGCTGCGCAGACAGGCGCCGAGGTTGTGCGGATCGGTGACGCCGTCCAGCACCAGGAACAAGCCGTCACCGGCATCCAGCAGATCGGCAAGGTCATGCTCGGATTTTGCCACCGGGACTTCGTAGTTCGCGGCGACACCCTGATGGCGCGCGTGGCCAGAAACCTTGTCCAGCATCGCGCGGGGACGGGCGTGCACGCGCACGCCGAGGCGTTTCGCTTCGTTCACCAGTTCGGCAACCCGGGGATTGTGCGCGCCCTGCTCGACCAGGATTTCGCGCACGCGCGACGGATCGTTGGCGAGCGCGCCTTCGACCGGGTTGATGCCGACGATCCAGTGTTCGCTCATGCGTTGACCAAACGTGACCTCGGACATCCATTGTAGGAGCGGGCGTGCCCGCGACCGCTCGCCTGCCCGCAGGCTCCTACCGTTTACCGCGTGGTGATCGCGAAGGTGGGCCATTGCTCACCATCCGGAAATCGATCTTGCGGTCCTCCATGCTGGCACGCAGCACCTTCACGCGCACCGCATCGCCAAGGCGGAACACCGTGCCGGTGCGCTCGCCGCGCAATTCGTGCCGGCGCGCATCGAAATGGTAGTAGTCGTTGCGCAGCTGGGAGATGTGCACCAATCCCGAAACCTTCGATTCGGCCAGTTCGACGAACAGCCCGAACGAGGTGACGCCGGTCACTACACCGTCGAAGTCCTCGCCGACGTGTCGTTCCATCCACGCGCATTTGTAGCGTTCATCGACGTCGCGCTCGGCTTCCTCGGCGCGCCGTTCGGTGCGCGAGCAGTGCGCAGCCATGGTCGCCATCTTGCTTTCGGTATAGAGGTACGCGGCGGGCTTGCCGCCCAACAACGCATAGCGGATCGCGCGATGCACCAACAGGTCGGGGTAGCGCCGGATCGGCGAGGTGAAATGCGCGTAGGCCTCCAGCGCCAACCCAAAGTGTCCGTGGTTGGCCGGCTGGTAACTAGCGAGGCTTTGCGCGCGCAGCAGCACGGTGCGGAACAGGTCGGCATCGTTGCGATCGGCGACGCGCTTCAGCAGTGCGGCGAAATCACGCGGCCGCACCTCGTTGCCTGGTGGCAGCTTCAACTTGTATTCGCGCAGGAACGCCAGCAGGTCTTCGTACTTGTCGGCCGGCGGCGGCGCGTGCACGCGGAACGGCGCCGGGATTTTCTTTCTCTCCAGGAACTTCGCCGCCTCGACGTTGGCGGCGATCATGCATTCCTCGATCAGCTTGTGCGCATCGTTGCGTGCGTACGCGCCCAGCGACACCACTTCACCGTGCTCGTCCAGCCGGTACTCGACCTCGGCCGTCTCGAATTCGATGGTGCCGCGTCGTTTGCGCGCGGCGTCGAAAGCCCGGTACAACTCGTGCAGGTGGTCGATGTGCGGCAGCAGCTTGCCGAGCCCGCGCCGCGCCGCGGCGTCGCGTTCACCAATCGCGCGCCACACTTCATCGTAGGTCAGGCGCGCGTGCGAACGCATCAGGCCTGGAAAGAACTTCGAACGCGTCACCTCGCCCGCTGCGCTGACGCGCATTTCGCAAACCATGCACAGGCGCTCAACCTCCGGGTTCAGCGAGCAGATGCCGTTGGACAAGGTTTCCGGCAGCATCGGCACCACGAAACCCGGGAAATACACCGAGGTGCCGCGCTCGTAGGCTTCGTCGTCCAGCGCGGTTTCCGGCTGCACGTAGTGCGACACGTCGGCGATCGCAACCAGCAGCCTGAAGCCGCCGCCGCGGACGGGTTCGGCGTACACCGCATCGTCGAAATCGCGCGCGTCGGCGCCGTCGATCGTGACCAGCGGCACGTCGCGCAGGTCCACGCGTCCGGCATGTTCGGATTGCATGACCCGCGGCTCGATGGCTTCGGCTGCACGCGTCACTTCGACCGGCCATTCATGCGGCAAGCCGTGGCTCTCGATCGCCATCTCGACGATCAGCGACGGCTCCAGGCGTTCGCCCAGCACCGAAACGATGCGCCCGATCGGCCCGCGTTGCAGCGTCGGCGGTTCGGTGATCTCGGCGACCACGATCTGGCCCGCGCGTGCGCCGTTGCGCGCGTCCTGGGGGATCAACACGTCCTGGTGCAGGCGGCGGTCGTCCGGGTCGACCACCACCACGCCGTGCTCCTCGACCACGCGCCCGACCAGCCGCGGCGCACGCCGTTCCAGCACCTCGCGGATTGCACCCTGCCGGCGCCCGCGGCGGTCGATGCCGACCACCGAGGCCAGCACGCGATCGCCGTGCAACACCTGGCGCATCTGCGCGGGCGAAAGGTACAAATCATCGCCGCCCTCGTCGGGACGCAGGAACCCGTAACCTTCGGCGTTGGCCAGCACGGTACCGGTGATCAGGCCGATCTTTTCCGCCGGCGCCACGCCGCCGCGACGGCTTTGCAGCAACTGGCCGTCGCGCAACATCGCACGCAAACGCTTGTCGAGCGCCTCGCGGCGTTCCGCATCGTCGATGCCCAGCGCCGCCGCGATGTCATCGTTGCGCAGCAGGCTGCCGCGCTCGGCCAACAATTCCAGGATCGCCTCGCGGCTAGGGATCGGATTTGCGTAGCGCTGCGCTTCGCGCTCGGCGTGCGGGTCGGCAAAGCCGCCGTGCGCCTTGCCGTGCTCGTACACACGCGGGTTCTTCGCCACCGGCTTGCGCGGGCGAGCTGCCTGCTTCGGTGGCTTGCCGGACTGCTTGCGCGGCTTGTTGGCCGCGCGCGGTTTGCGCGCGGGACGGGATGGCGGACGCTGGTTTCGGGGCATTGCGCCAGCGTCGCGGAGCGGCGCCGCGAAAGCAAGCGGCGCGGGCGCGTGCCGGTTACAGGGCCTTGTTTGCCTGCAACTTCTCGACGATCGCCAGCGAGCGCTTCACATGCTGGTCGGGCGTCAGGTGATCGTCCCTGGACGACAGCCGCGCGACGACCTTGCCTTCACGATCCAGCACGAAGGTGGTGCGCGGCAGGAAGCCGTGGGTGACCGGATCGCCGTTCACGTCGTTCACGCCCTTCTGCGGCGGGCTCATGGCAAGACCGTACGTAGCCGCGATCTTGCCGTCGGGGTCGGAGGCCACGGCGAACTTGCCGGCGCAATATTTCGGATCGGACGAAAACCGGTTGAGCCGCGCGATCGAATCCGCCGACACGCCGATGATGCTGGCGCCGGCCTTGGCAAACTGGTCCGCATCGGTCGCGAAGGTGTGGGCTTCCAGGTCACAGCCGCCGGTGTAGGCCGCAGGATAGAAATAAACCACGACCGGGCCTTTCGCCAACGCCTGCTTCAGCGAGAAGGTGAAATCCTTGCCCGCGAGGCTGGCCGTCGCCGTGAAGTCCGGCGCTGCAGCGCCGGGCGCCAGCACCGCCGGCTCGTTGGCCGCCAGACCGGGAACCGCAAGCAGCGCCGCCAGCAGGCCCGCCGCCATCGCCACCACGAATTGCCTTTTCATCACCAAATCCTCCGCAGAACACCAACACACTAGCACTTTGCGGGTACCGTTTCGTTCGGGGTGTCGGAAGTCACCCCGCCTCACGTTGACAGTTGATCCACGCAACGGCTATCGTACGCGGCTCGCTGGCGCCACGCGCCGCGGCCGAGACCCTGCCCGGGTGGCGGAATTGGTAGACGCACTAGTTTCAGGTACTAGCGGGTAAAACCGTGGAGGTTCGAGTCCTCTCCCGGGCACCATCACGGCGGTAAAATGGCCGCGCTCCCTCGGGCCAACGCATCATGCTGCTTGCCATCCGCCTCGCCATCCTCGCGATCATCCTGTTGTTCCTGCTCTGCGCGCTGGCCGTGCATTTCCGCAGCCGCGTGCGGCTGAAGCTGCAGAAGCAGCTCGCCAGCCACGCGACGCTGTTTGCGCCCTACAACCTGCTGATGTACGCGTTCTCGGCGGTGCCCGCCGTGGCTTTCCCCGACCGCAAGCGTTTCAGGGAAGTGGATGTGTTGCGCGACAACTGGCAGGCGATCCGCGACGAGGCCGCGGGTCTTTCCGACCAGGGCCACATCCGCGACGCGCTGAAGGACACCGACGCCAGCTTCAGTTCCTTCCTCAAGGTCGGCTGGAAGCGCTTCTACGTGAAGTGGTACGGCGAGCCACTGCCTTCCGCGCAAAAACTGTGCCCGAAAACCGTGGAACTGGTGAACCGCATCCCGGGCGTCAAGGCCGCAATGTTTGCGCTGCTGCCGCCAGGTACCACGCTGAACCCGCACCGCGATCCGTTCGCGGGTTCGCTGCGCTATCACCTCGGCTTGATGACCCCCAACTCCGACGCCTGCCACATCGTGGTGGACGGCCAGGATTACTTCTGGCGCGACGGCGAGGACGTGGTGTTCGACGAAACCTGCGCGCACTGGGTCGAGAACAAGACCAACACCACCCGCGTGATCCTGATGTGCGACGTCGAGCGCCCGTTGCGCTCGCGCGCGATGGCGTGGATCAACCACCACGTCAGCAACTTCATGGGCGCGATCACCGCTTCGCCCAACGAGGCCAGTGAACCCACCGGTGCGGTCAACCGGCTGTTCTCCGCGCTGCGCCGCAATCGCGAGCGCAGCCGCGGTTTCAAACAACGGCATCGTGCGCTGTTCAAGACGATGAAACTCGCCGGCAGCGTGGTGCTGCTGTGGGTGCTGCTGCTGGCGCCGTGGCCGTTGCTGCATTGAAGCGACCCAAAATTGCCCCCCCTCCAAGAACCTGATAGGTTTCCACTGTCTGTGGCCCAGATCGGCTGACACGGCGCACAGACGACTACCAATCGACACACCGGGGAGGTGTACAGTGAAAGCCAACTTTCTTGCAGCTATCGCAATGACTTGTTTGGCGACCGTATCGATCGCCAACGCTCAAGCGCCTGTGGCAATTGGCGAAGCTCATTCGACTGACACGTTGGGACCCAATACGCAACAAACCGTGACAGTCAATTCGGACGGGTCAATTCATGCCGTTCTACAAGATGGAGTTGTCGCGACCACGATCGACATGCAGTTGTCAGGCAGCAATGTCACTCTGATCAAGCGTGACAAATGGGGGGTGACGACCTCCATGATCGATCTCGAAGCTGGGGCCAAATTCGTTGACAAAAACCCAGCTGTAGTGGCCATCGCGGAGCATGGATTGAACACCCTTCAAGCGATGCGAATTGCACACTACTCCGTGCGCTACAGCGTCTCACCAATGACCGCTGGTGGGCCGTGCGCGAGCGAAGCTCAAAGCATGATCAACGCAGGATATGCGGCCATCATGGCATGCTCGGGGGGCACATCACTTGGCTGTTTACTGGCCACCAATGATTACAACAAAGCAGTTGAGGCCTACAACGCGTGCATCAATAAAATGTATCCGGGCACCACGTGACCGCGCTTGCATACAAAATAGTGCCGTGGTTCACCACGGCACTATTTTATTTGCGTTGCCACACCCGTTCCACCAACGCGTCGGCGAAGGTTTCCGTGGTACCGGTGCCGCCGAGATCTGGCGTGACGCGGTCGTGGGCTTCCAGCGTGGCGCGGATCGCATCGCGGATGCGCGTGCCCTTCTCGACCATGCCAAGGTGATCCAGCATCTCGGCCGCGGCCAGCAACAGCGCGCAGGGGTTGGCGATGTTCCTGCCGGCGATGTCGGGCGCCGAACCGTGCACGGCCTCGAAGATCGCGGCGTCCCTGCCGATGTTGGCGCCGGGCGCGAGGCCCAACCCGCCGACGAGGCCCGCGCACAGGTCAGAAAGGATGTCGCCGAACAAGTTGGTGGTGACGATCACGTCGAACTGCCACGGATTCATCACCAGCTGCATGCAGGTGTTGTCCACGATCATCTCGTTGCACTCGATCTGCGGATACTCCTTCGCGACCCCGCGCGCGACGTCGAGGAACAGGCCCGATGCGGTCTTGATGATGTTGGCCTTGTGCACGACCGTGACCTTCCTGCGGCCCTTCTGCACCGCCAGGTCGAAAGCGTATTTGACGATGCGCGACGCGCCGTGCCGGGTGTTGCGCACCAGCGACTGCGCGACCTCACCGTCGTCGGACAGCGTCTGGCCTTCCTGCAGGTACGCGCCTTCGGTGTTCTCGCGCACCGTGATGATGTCGATGTTTTCGTAACGCGCCCTGGTGCCCGGGAAACTGATCGCCGGGCGCACGTTGGCGTACAGGTCGAAATGCCGGCGCAGCGCCACGTTCAAGGATGAAAAACCCTTGCCGACCGGCGTGGTCAGCGGACCCTTCAGCGCCACGCCGTGCCGGGCGATCGCATCCAGCGTGGCTTGCGGCAGCAGCTCGCCGTGTTTTTCCAGCGCCACCATGCCGGCGTCGACGAACTCGTAAACGAGGCCGCAGCCGAGCGCATCCAGCACCTTCAGGGTCGCATCCATGATTTCCGGGCCGATGCCGTCGCCACGGATCACCGCAATCGTTTTCGCCACGCGCAATCTCCTTGCTTTTGCGATCATCCCTGATCGCCGCTTCGCCGGACCTTCCGACGGGTGCATGCGACACACACGATCAGGTCCAGAACGGCCATCCATGGCCTGACTTCTCACAAAAACCGCGCCGTCAGACGCATCGGACACGGCGGTACGGGCAAACAAACACGCAATTATCGCGGAGACGGCCGGCGCGGCCAACCGTTCAGGCGCTCGCGAGCAGCTCCGCGAGTTTCCCGCTGCGGTCCGCCGCCGCGAGCTGGTCGAACCCGCCGACATGGGTGCCGTTGATGAAGATCTGCGGCACGGTGCGCGCGCCCGGCGCACGTTCCAGCATCGCGGCGCGGGCAGCCGGATCGGTATCGATGCGCAGCTCGCGCCACGCGAGGCCTTTCGACTTCAGCAGGTTCTTGGCGGCGATGCAGTAGGGACACACCGCGGTGGAATAGATTTCGATGTCGGCCATGGCGGAAAGAACTTTCGAATACTGCCATTTTACCGGCCCTGAACATGCCGGAACCGAGAATGGCGGCAGGTTCCGGAAAGTTGCCGCGCACCACGCCGGCCGGCAGCCTTCCGGTACCCTGTTAGCCTTCGAACCAATCGGTTTCCGCCCGGTCAAACCCACACGGATCCCAAGCTGCCGATCATGCCGCACCCGTTCAGGCCCCGCGCCCTGCTGACCCTCGCTGCGACGCTTGCGCTGTCACTTCCGGCCGTCGCGCAGCAGACCGACGTGCGCCTGCCCAACCTCGGCAGCGCCGCCGATACGGTGATGTCCCCGCAACAGGCCGCGCAATACGGCGCCGAGTTCATGCGCGAACTGCGCGCGGCACACCTGGTACTGGACGATCCGCAGGTGGACCAGTACCTGCACGCGCTGGGCTACCGGCTGGCTTCGGCCAGCGCCGATCCGACCCAGCACTACACGTTCACCCTGTTGAACGTGCCCGAGATCAACGCCTTCGCGACTTTTGGCGGCTACGTGTTCATCTTCTCGAACATGTTCACGATGACCGAAAGCCAGGACGAACTGGCGGCGGTGATGGCGCACGAACTGGCGCACATCAGCCAGCATCATTTGCAGCGCGCGCTGGAGGACCAGAAAAAGTCCACGCCGCTGTACGTGCTCGGTGCATTCGCGGCGGCGCTGGCTGCGTCCAAGGCCGACTCGAACAACCGCGGGGTGGTCACCAATCCCTATGGCTACGGTTACGGCAACTACGCGGACTACCCGACCACCGATGCGGCCATCGGCGCCTTCTATTCGGTGATGGCGATGATGCAGCAGCACCAGATCGACTTCACCCGCAAGGACGAATCGGAGGCCGACCACGTCGGCATCGACACGCTGGCCAAGGCCGGCTTCAATCCCGAGGCCATGGCGACAGTGTTCGCGCACATGCAGGCGATCATGCGGCCCGGCGGCGACGGCGGCATGGCCGCGGGCAACCTTCCGGATTTCCTGCAGGACCACCCGGTCACCAGCGTGCGCATCGCCGATGCGCGCGCCCGCGCGCGCGTGCTGGAGCAACAGATCCAGTCGCGACAATCCGGCAACGCCAGCGACCCGCCGGTGCCGGGCATGTTGCCGTTGCCGTTCGTCAAGCACGGATCGGCCTTCGCTACTTCGACGCGTGCGCCCACCGAACTGCAATACGAGCTGATCCGGGAGCGGATCCGCGTGCTGTCGTCCAGCAATCCGCGCTCGGTGCTCGATTACTACACGCGCAACATGGCCAACGACAGCAAGTTCGCCGACGCGGCCTCCAATCGCTACGGTTACGCGCTGACGCTGATGCAGCTGAACGAGGCCGCCAAGGCCGTGCCGATCATGGCGAAACTCGCCGACGCCGACCCCGGCAGCCTGACCCTCGCGCTGGGCCTCGCCGATGCGGAACGCCTGGCCGGACAGCGCAGCGAAGCGCTGAGGCGCTATGCGTCGTTGAACACCATGTGGCCGAACGACCCGGCCATCGTGCTGGGCTACAGCCGCACGCTGCTCGACAGCGGCGCCAAGGCCGACGCGAAGACTGCGCAGGGCCTGCTGAAACCGCTGCTCAACGACGATTCCGAACCTTCGTTGTACGCAACCTACGGCCACGCCTGCCACGTCGCCGGCGACGAAGTGCACGCGGGGATCGCCTACGCCGACGCCACCTTCCTGTCCGGGCAGGCCGTCGCCGCGCTCGACCAGCTGCACCGCCTGCTGAAGCGCAACGACCTCGACTACTACACCCGCGCCCAGATCGATTCGCGGATCGACCAGATCACCCCGATCGTGCTGGAGATCCGCCGCCGGCACCTGTACCAGGAAGACGGCAGCGGCAATGGCAACGGCAATTCACTCCAGGCCAAACCGCAGCCACAGACCGGGCTGCGCTTCGGCGCCTGCGCGGGCGCCGCCTGCACCCAGCCATGACGACCGCCTGCGTGTGCGCGCCAAGGCGCTCACGTATCATGCTGCTTTCGCGCCGCGCCCGAACCGCACCATGACCTGGAAAACCCGCTCGCTTCGCCTGCTGCCGGCTGCACTGCTCGCGCTGACGGCCTTTACACTGTCGGCCGCACCGCCGGCCCCGGCATCATCGTCCGCGACTGCGCCCGCGGCGAACGCGCATCCGCAGGTGGAGCTCAAGACCTCCATGGGCGACATCGTGATCGAGCTGTTCCCCGACAAGTCACCCAAGACCGTTGCCAACTTCCTGCAATACGTGAAGGACGGTTTCTACGACGGCACCGTGTTCCACCGGGTGATACCCGGCTATCTCATCCAGGGCGGGCTGTACACGCGCGAGCTGCGGCCCAAGCGCACCCTGCCGCCGATTCCGGATGAAGCCAACAATGGGCTTTCCAACCTGCGCGGCACCGTGGCCGCCGCGCGCGGTCCCGACCCCGATTCCGCGACCGCGCAGTTCTTCGTCAACGTGGTGGACAACCCGCGTCTCGATTACGTCGGCAACCAGAGCGGCATGACCTGGGGTTACGCGGTGTTCGGCAAGGTCGTGAAGGGCATGGACGTGGTGGACAAGATCGACAACCTGCCGACCGGCCCGCAAGGCCCGTTCATCGGCGACGTGCCGCGCCCGCTGGTGGTGATCGAGAGTGCGAAGTTGATCGGTGAAGCCGCCAAGCCGGTGGCGGAACCCGTGTCTCCCGTGACCGGACAGGTACCGGCTTCGGCACCGGCGGCGAAGAAGAAACCCGGTACGAAACACTGACCCGGTGGCCACGCTTTTCATCTCCGACCTGCACCTCGACGACGCACGCCCGCAAATCGTCGCCACGTTCGAACAATTCTGCGCAGGTGAAGCCCGCGCAGCCGACGCCGTGTACGTATTGGGCGACCTGTTCGAGACCTACATCGGTGACGACGACGATGCGCCGTTGAATGCGAGCATTGCGCGCGCGCTGCACGGCGTCGCCGCTGCCGGCGTGCCGGTGTTCTACCTTGCCGGCAACCGCGATTTCCTGCTGGGCGAAGATTACGCGCAGCGCTGCGGCATGACGATCCTCGCCGACGGCACCGTCATCGACCTCTACGGCACGCCAACCCTGGTCCTGCATGGCGACGTGCTGTGCACCGACGACTCCGCGTACCTGGCATTTCGCCAACAAGTGCGTGACCCCGCATGGCAGGCCGCGTTCCTCGTGCGTCCGCTGGCCGAGCGCCGCGCTTTTGCGGCGCAAGCCCGCGACGCCAGCCGCGCGCATACGTCCAACACCGACATGGCGATCATGGATGTGAACCCACACGCGGTCGAATCCGCGCTTCGCGACGCCGGCGTCACGCGGATGATCCACGGACACACCCACCGTCCCGCGATCCACGATTTCACGCTGGACGGCAAGCCCGCGCAGCGCATCGTGCTGGGCGATTGGTACGAGCAGGGTTCGGTGCTGCGGGTGGATCGGGATACCGCGGCGCTGGCCGGCCTGGCACCCCACTGACGGAGGCACCATGCAACTGATCGGCATGCTCGATTCCCCCTACGTGCGGCGCGCCGCGATTTCGTTGCGCATGCTCGGCATCCCGTTCGAGCACCGCCCGCTTTCGGTGTTCCGCGATTTCGATGCGTTCCGTGCAATCAATCCGCTGGTCAAGGCGCCCACATTGATTTGCGACGATGGCTGTGTGCTGGTCGATTCTTCATTGATCATCGACTACGCCGAGACGCTGGCCGGGCACAGCCTGCTGCCATCCGAACCCGGCGCACGCCGTGATGCCTTGAGATGGATCGGCCTGGGACTGGTCGTATGCGAAAAGGCCGTGCAGCATTTTTACGAGCTCAAACGCGCACCGGACTTGCGGGATGCTGCGTGGCAGCAACGCGTGCAGGGGCAACTGCGCGACGCCTGTGCGCTGCTCGACACCGCCTTGGCCGCGGCGCCCGCAGATCGTTGGCTGTGCGGCGACAAGCCAACCCAGGCCGACATCAGCGTCGGCGTCGCATGGACCTTCACGCAGATCGTCGCCGCGGAGATCGCGTCCACAAGCGGCTACCCGGCATTCGCCGCTTTCTCGGCGCGCACGGAACAGTTGCCCGAATTCCTGGCGTTGCCGCCGACCTGATTCGTCAGCCGCAGGCGTCGATCGCTTCGCGCAGACGCTCCACGCCGAGGATTTCAAGCTCGCCGATACGCTGCGACTTCTTTGGCGCATTGGCCATCGGCACGATCGCGCGCCTGAACCCGTGGTGCGCGGCTTCCTTCAGGCGCTCCTCGCCGTTCGGCACCGGCCGCACTTCGCCGGACAGGCCGACTTCCCCAAACGCCACGGTTTTTTCCGGCAGCGCGCGGTCGCGGAACGACGACAGCACCGCCAGCAATACCGGCAGGTCGGCCGCGGTTTCCTGCACGCGGATGCCGCCGACCACGTTGACGAACACGTCCTGATCGAACACCGCAGCGCCGCCGTGGCGATGCAGCACCGCCAGCAGCATCGCGAGACGGTTCTGTTCCAGCCCCAGTGCCACCCGGCGCGGATTGCCGAGGTTGGACTGGTCCACCAGCGCCTGCACTTCGACCAGCAGCGGGCGCGTACCCTCGCGTGTCACCATCACCGCGCTGCCGGGCGTCGCCCCCTGATGCCCGGTCAGGAAGATCGACGACGGATTCGGTACTTCGCGCAGGCCCTTGTCGCCCATCGCGAACACGCCGAGTTCATTGACCGCACCGAAGCGGTTCTTGAACGCGCGCAGCACGCGGAAGCGCGAGCCTACCTCACCCTCGAAATACAGCACCGCATCGACCATGTGTTCAAGCACGCGCGGGCCGGCGATGCCGCCCTCCTTCGTTACGTGGCCGACGAGGAACACCGACGTGCCGGTCTGCTTGGCGAAACGTACCAACCTTGCCGCCGATTCGCGCACCTGCGACACCGAGCCCGGCGCCGCCGGCAGGGTTTCGGTCCAGATCGTCTGGATCGAATCGATCACCAGCACGCGTGGTTTCTCCGCCACCGCGTGTTCGAGGATGCGTTCGACGCAGGTTTCCGCCAGCGCCTTGAGCGGCGCCAGCTCCAGCCCGAGCCGATGACCGCGCGCCGCGATTTGCGCCAGCGATTCCTCGCCGCTGACGTACAGGCCGGCAAGCCTGTCACCCAGCGCCGCCAGCGTCTGCAGCAACAGCGTGGATTTGCCGATGCCGGGATCGCCGCCCACCAGCACCACCGAGCCTTCCACCAGGCCGCCGCCCAGCACGCGATCCAATTCACCGATGCGGATCAGGTGCCGCCGTTCGACTTCCCCCGCAACGCTGGCGAGCGGCTGCACCATCGAGGCTTCCGCGCCCGCGTAACCGATTTCGCGTCCGCCGCCCGCGCCCGCAGCCTTCACGGCCGGTTGCACCACGAATGCCGACAAGGTGTTCCACGCGCCGCAGGCCTCGCACTGGCCCTGCCACTTCGGGTACTCCGCGCCGCAGTCGCTGCAGACATAAGCGGTCTTCGCCTTGGCCATCAGACACCGTCCTCGGTGAACAGCACGCGCCGGGTGACGCCGCAGGTCAATTCGTAGGCGATGGTACCGGCGTGTTCCGCAATCGCTTCGGCCGGCAGCGCAGGCCCCCACAAGGTCACGGTATCGCCCACGCGCGCAGCCGGTGCCTGGCGCAGATCGAGCGTCAGCAAGTCCATCGACACTCGGCCACTTACCGCTGCTGGCGCGTCGCCCACCCGCACCGGCGTGCCGGATCGGGCGCTGCGCGGATAGCCGTCGCCGTAACCGATCGCCGCGACGCCGACTGGCATGTCTTCCGGACACTCGTAGGCCGCGCCATAGCCCACGCGCTCGCCGCGTTTGACCTGATTGATCGCGACCAGCCGCGTGGTCAAGGTCATGGCCGGCTGGAAACCAACGTCGGCGCCGGTCTTGCCTTCGGCAACGGACAAGCCATACAGCAAACCGCCCACACGCACCCACTCGCCGCGTGCCTCGGGCCAGCCCAGCAGGGCTGCGGAATTGGATAGCGCGCGTTCGCCCGGCAGGCCGTGTGTTGCACCGAGGAAACACTGCGTCTGCCGCGCCGTCTGGTCACTGTCGAATTCGTCCGACGAGGCGAAGTGCGTCATCAACACGATGGCCTTGTCCACGGCCGGCAACGCGACGAGCCGCGCATGCAATTCGCGTGCGCGCTCCGGCGCAAACCCGAGGCGATGCATGCCCGTGTCGAGGTTCAGCCAGACCTTCAGCGGCTCGCCGCCGTGTTCGGCTTCCAGCATCGCGAGCTGCGAGTCGTGGTGGATCACGGCTTCCAGCCGCAGCCGGCGCATTTCGGCAAGGTCGCTCGCCGCATCCGGGCCGCTCAAGACCACGATGCGCTGGCGATGTCCGGCCGCGCGCAGGCGCAAACCGTCGGCGATCGAGGCCACGCCGAACGCATCGGCATCCGTCAGCGCACGCGCGCAACGTTCGAGGCCGTGGCCGTAGGCGTCGGCCTTGACCACCGCCATGACTTTTGCGCCTTCGGCCAGTGCGCGTACTCGCACCAGGTTCGCGCGCAAGGCACCCAGATGGATCGTGGCGGTGGCGGAGCGGCTCAAGCGCTCACTCCATCGAACCCATGTACGCCTCGGGCGCGTAGTTCTCGAACTTGGTGTACTGGCCGAGGAAGGTCAGCTTGATGGTGTCGATGGGGCCGTTGCGCTGCTTGCCGATGATGATCTCGGCAATGCCCTTGTGGCTGGATTCCTTGTTGTAAACCTCGTCGCGATAGATGAACAGGATCAGGTCGGCGTCCTGTTCGATCGCGCCCGATTCGCGCAGGTCACTCATCACCGGACGCTTGTCGTTGCGCTGTTCCAGCGCGCGGTTCAACTGCGACAGCGCGATCACCGGCACGTCCAATTCCTTGGCCATGGCCTTGAGATTGCGCGAGATCTCGGAAATCTCGGTCGCGCGGTTCTCCTTGTTGCCGGGCACCTGCATCAACTGCAGGTAGTCGATCACGACCAGGCCGAGGCCGTGCTCGCGCATCATGCGGCGCGCACGCGAACGCAGCTCGCCGGGCGACAGCGCCGGCGTGTCGTCGATGAAGATTTTCGATTCCGACAGCAGCGACGCGGCCTGGCTGACGCGCGGCCATTCCTCTTCGGCGAGTTCGCCCGAACGCAGATCCTTCTGGTTGATGCGGCCCAGCGAGGAAATCAAACGGAACGCCAGCTGCGACGCCGACATTTCCATCGAGAACACCAGCACCGGCTGCTTGGCGCGCATCGCTACCGCTTCGGCAATGTTGAGCGCGAACGCGGTCTTGCCCATCGACGGCCGCCCGGCCACGATCACCAGATCCTGGCGCTGCATGCCGCTGGTCAAGTCGTCGAGATCCTTGAAGCCGGTGGTGAGGCCGTTCAACTGCCCGCGGTTGGCGTAGCGTTGCGCCAGCAGCTCCACGGCTTCCTTGACCGACTGCCGTACCGGAATCACCTGCTTGCGCCCGCGCGCACCGGCCTCGGCGATCTTGAACACGCGCTGCTCGGCGGCTTCGAGGATCTCCGGGGTGTTGCGGCCTTCCGGGTTGAAGCCGTCGCCGGCAATTTGGGTACCGGCTTCGATCAGTTTGCGCAGCACCGCCTTGTCGCGGACGATATCGGCGTAGGCCGCGATGTTGGCCGCGCTGGGCGTGTTGTTGGCGAGTTCCGCAAGATACGCGACGCCGCCTATGTTGGCGGTTTCACCGTGACGCTCGAACCACTCGCCCAAGGTCACCGCATCGCAGGGTTTGCCGCCCATCGCGAGTTCGCCGATGGCACGGAAGATCAGCCGGTGCTCGCGGCGATAGAAGTCTTCTTCGGTGAGCCGGTCGGCGACCTGGTCCCAGGCTTCGCCAA
>JAFEDX010000019.1 GCA_018241365.1 Pseudomonadota bacterium | reverse complement strand
GATCACGCCTTCCGCGAGTTGATGCTCGGCGACCCGGCTGCGGCCCTGAAGGAATTCGGCGTCGAGGTCGACGCTTCCAGGATTCCGCACGTCCGCAAGTTGCCGAGCATGGCGGTCTGCGCACAAGTCAGCAAGAGCGCAGAATCAAACGCACTCGAAGCCGCGCATATCATCATCTTCTGCCGCTGACGGCGGCTTGGCTGCTGCCAGGACGCGCTGCGCGCGCGTCATCGCACGGAAGCCTGCTTCTCCGCCGCCTTCAGGGCCAGAAGATTGGGTATGAGTGCGGTTTGCTCGGGCAGTTCGGCAATGGCTTGCCCGCGATGATCCAGCAGCCATTGAGCCTGCGCCCGCGCATTCTTGCCGTCCCCGTCAGCCTGATAGGCAAGCATCAACGCCATGTGCGTCTGCGTGTATTCGCGCCCATCGACCAGCTTGAGCAGACAGGCGATGCGATCCTTGGCCGCGTCCGCGAACTTCACTTCGCAATCCGCCGAGTGCCACAGCGCCGAACTGGCGTAGTAGCCGCGCTCCTGCGCTGATTTCCTGGCCGCGTCCAACGCGTTCTGACCTGTTTTGGGCAGACCGTGGCGCACGGCCAGCATCGCTGCCAGCGCCAGGTCGATCGCGGCCGAGCCGTCGTCCGCAGGACCCGCATCCGAAATGCGCGCGCGCTGTGCGTCCACAAGCCGCTTCAAGGCGTCATCCGCGTCCGGTTGTTGCGTCGCCAAGTCCAGAGCCACCCGTTGCACTGCAAGGCGGGACTTCAACTCCGGGGAAACCGAGGCCGCCTCCTCGCCAACGGCGCCTGAGAGCACCTGCCGCGCGGCGGCATCGTGCCCTTGATCGACAGCGACGGCCGCGAACATGACCGGCTTCGCAACCGCGATTGCAGTGGATACTTTGGAAGACACCGCGTTCAAGCGCGCTTCCACGTCCGCGTATTTGCGCTGGGCAAGGTCAGGCAGGACGTCCTCGAACCCGGGCGCAAGCGTGCCCAGCTTGCGCCCTTCGGCCACGGCCGCATCGGCCGCGCGGTAGTTGCCCTGTTCGGTTCCGGCCATCGCCAACAGGTACCACCCGAAACCACGCAGCGGATGACGCGATTCCGCCACGACCTTGAATTGGGCGATGGCGTCGGGAAGATTGTGCTCGTACCACAGGTACCCCTCGCCCAGATTCGCATGCCCGGCAAGGTCGTCCGGGTACATCTGGGTCATCCCCTTCCAGGCATCGATCCAGGCACCGGCACCCTTGAAGGTGGCAGCCACACCATCGGCCTCCAGGCGCTCGCGCGTACTCAGCCGGTCACGGCTCGATTCCGCCTTCTGGATGCTTGCATACGCCGCCTGCGGATCGCCCTTGTAGGCAAGTTGCAGCGTGGCCAGCCGCAGCCACGCCATCGCAAATTCCGGGTCCAACCGCACGGCCTGGTCCAGCAACGTCTGCGCGTCGCCAATCCTGCCTTGGCCGATATCCTTTTCGGCTTCCCCATATGCCCGCAAGGCATCCATGTTGCTGGTGGTGATCTGCGCCAGCGGCAGCGAGGTTTTCTGGATCGACGCCAGCGACTCGCCCAGGCGCCCGCGCAGCTTCCCGAGCAGCCTGTCGGTGGCGGGCAGGATCTGCAGCTCGCTGTCGGCCTGCGTGGAATCGCTGTACACCGTGACGCCGGTGTGCGGGTCGATCACCTCGGCGCTGATCTGGATCTTGCCGCCGATCTGCGCAAGGCTGGGCAGGATCAGCGCACGCGCACCTTCGCGCATTGCGACGTCGGAACCAATGACGCGGTTGACCGGCGTATCGGCGGGCTTTTCCATGCGCTTCAACGCACTGTCCACCTGCATGTCGGGAATCACGTTGACGTACTGCGATTGCTCAAGGCCGATCTTGAACGCGGCATCCAGCGGCGTGCCGAGTTGCTCCTGGTTCGTATGGTTCTGCACGTTGCCGACCACCACCCAGTCGCGTGCGCTGAAGGCCAGCGTCGGCGGGCTTTGCAACAGGAACCACGCGGTGACACCGACCGCAATCGCCAGCACCGCGGCCTCGGCCGCCAGCGTCAGCGGACGCCGCCACCACGGCAGGATTTTTCTCGCGGTGCGGCCGGACTTGGGCGAATGCAGCGGCGCGATGCCCTCTTCGCCCACCTCGACTACGTCCAGCGGTTCGGGCAAGCCCTTGAAACGGTACTTGCCGTGGTCCTTCCAGTGCACGTGGCGCACGGCCTCCGCGCCCAGTTCGCCCTCGGCGCGATGCGCGATACCTGCGGCGGCGGACGACATCAAGATCTGCTGCGGCTTGGCCAGTTGCGCCAGGCGCGCCGCCACCGGTTTCACCAGGCCTTCCACTTCGATGGGCTTGGCGCCGCGCGCGACGTCTTCCGGCGCGTTTTCCCAGATGACCACATCGCCCATGTGGATGCCGACACGCGCGCGCACCACCACGCCTTCGGCGGCCGACATGTGTCTCAGGCCACGCTGGTAATCCAGCGCAAAGGCCGCCGCCTGCACCGGGCGGTCGAACAGCAGCAGGAAGCCGTCGGTCTTGTCGATCTCGCGGCCCTTGTGCTGTTCCACCAGCGCGCGTGCGAGGCGATCGTGCTTGCGGATGATCTTGGCCGCGCTCTGGTCGCCCATGCGCTCGACCAGCGCGGTGGAATCGGCGATATCGCAAACCACCAGCGTGCGCAGCATTGGCGTGGCCAGGCGACCGGGGCCGGGCGTTGTCTCGAGCTGGTGGATTTCGGCGGTCATCACCTCTCCCTTACAGGCCGCTCCCGGAGGGAGGCTGGCGCTCAGCTCATCACGTGCGCACCGTCGCCACCGGAACCCTTGACGTGGTACAGCGCGCAGTCGGCCTCGCTGTACCACACCGACCACTCGCCATCCTCGCGGCACAGGCCGCCGCCGACGCTGACCGACACCACGAGCTCGGCCGCGGACTGCGGAAAACGCAATTGGCGCACGCCCTCCGCGACCCGCAATGCGCGTTCGGTCAGTTCGCGCCGGTCGAGCACCTGGGTGAGCAACGCGAACTCGTCGCCGCCCAGCCGGCAGGGCAAATCGGTGCCACCGGCGGCGTCCTGGATTTCCGCCGCGATCGCACGCAGCACTTCGTCGCCGACCAGATGTCCGTATTGGTCGTTGATCTGCTTGAAATGGTCGACGTCGACCAGCAGCAGGCCGAAACGACGGTTGCGGTCGCGCAACTCGGCGGCCCCCTCGAGGAACTGGTACAGCCCGCGGCGATTGCACAAACCAGTCAGGTCGTCGGTGCAAACCTGGCGCTGCGCCAGCTGCAACTGGTCGCGCGTCTGCCGCAGCGAATCCAGTGTCCGCATCAGGTCTTCGTTGCGGCGCTTGTAGTTGGCGATCAACTGCTGCTCGCTGGCGACGAGGTAGGTGAACGAGCGCAGCATGAACTGCGCGATCGTCAAAGGTTCACGCCGCAGCAGATCCTCGAAGGCATCCGGGTCGATCAGGTACACCACGCTGGGTTCGGCTGCCAGCGCACTGCCCGAGCGAGCATGCTGGCCCACGAACAGCGCAAGCTCGCCGAAGTATTCGTCCGGGCCGACCAGCTTGTCCGGAAGATCGCCCGCGAATTCCAGCAGGATGCGGCCGGATTCGATCACGAACAGGCTGCGGCCGAATTCGCCGCGCCGGAACACCGCCCTGCCCGCATCCAGCTCGATGCGCTGTCCGACACCCGTGAACAGCTGCATTTCGCGTGCAGACAACTGGCGCGGCAAGCGGCCCATCGCGGGCGTATCCCGGATGGGTTCCGAAGCGGCTCCCAAGATCTGCTGCGAGTGTACGCTCGACACGATCGCCCCCTTGGCACAGCAAGGGCTGATGATACTGCAGGCGTGGCGGGATCGCATGGGCGCCACTGGCACACCCTGGCGCCATCGCGGGGGGTGTGGTCGGAGCCTCACACCCCGCGGTGCTTGCCTCGGTAGGGTGCGTAGAACGCGCGCAGGGTGGCAATGTCGGCATCCTTGTCGGCGGTTGGCTGGAACAAGAGCCCGAGGCCGATCACCTTGCGCGGATAATCGAAGTAGCCCGGGAGAATTGGCACGCCGCCCTCGCGCGCGATATGCCAGAAGCCGCTCTTCCATTTCCTGACCGCCTTGCGGGTGCCTTCGGGCTCGATGCCCAGCCACAACCGCTCATGCGCCCGGAACCGCTCGACCATCTGGCCCACCACGTCGGCCGCCTCGCCGCGTGCGATCGGCACGCCGCCTAGCTTGCGCAACAAGCCGCCGAGCGGCCAGCGGAACAGTTCGCGCTTGGCCATGAATGCAATGTCCGCCCCCAGTGCAATCTTGAACAGCAGGCCCCATATGCCATCCCACCACGATGAATGGGGCGCGACGATCAACACCAATTTCGGCACATCGGGTAATTCTCCTTCAAGGCGCCAGCCGCTCGCACGCACCACGGCGCGGATCACGTGCCGCCATGCGCGGTCGGGGAACTGCGGCATCGCGGGGGGCAGCTTCGGCGGCAATGACGGCGGCGCGGCGACGCTCAATCCTCGCTCCAGGCACGGCTGCGATTGCGCTTGACCGAAGCGCGCTGCTTCTTGCCGGCAATCCGGCGTTCTTTCGAAGCACGGGTCGGCCTGGTCGCCACGCGCTTCTTTGGCGGCGCCAGCGAACCCCGGATGATCTCGGCCAGCCGTTCGCGCACGTCCTCGCGGTTGCGCGCCTGGTCGCGGAACCGGCGGCCCTGGATCACCAGCACGCCATCGTCGGTCAGCCGCCGGTCGCGCCGCGCCAGCAGCCGTGCCCGCACGGCGTCCGGCAGCGAAGGTGAGCGCGCCACGTCGAAGCGCAGCTCCACCGCGCTTTCGGTGCGGTTGACATGCTGCCCGCCGGGGCCGTCCGCACGCAGGAAGCGTTCGGTCAATTCCGGTTCGGGGATGTCGATGGAAGCCGAGATGCGCATGCGACAGAGCTTACGCAGATGGCCAAACGAGTTCGAGATGCGTGTTGTTGAATTCGGGGTCTTCGAGCGAGCCGCCGCGCGTCATGCGCAAGCCGCCCGGCACACCCTCGACATCCAGCGTCGAGCCATCGCCGAACCGCATTCCGCGCGCCTGCAACTCGACCAGCCGCGCCGCGACCGCACCGGCACGTTGCACCTCGGTCTGCGGCACGCGCCGGATACTGACGTCGGGGCGCGCGAACTTGCGCATGCCGCGCGTCTTGACCCACGCACAGGCTTCCGCATCGTCATGGCACAGCACCAGCACGTGGTTGCGCGGCTCGGCCCGCACGGCTTCGGCGTAGCGCGTCCGCCAGCCGTCGGCATCGAACGTTTCAAGGATCTGCGGATCGACCACCGCAACGCCACCGGCGTCCAGCAAGGCCGCCACCACGCCCAGGGTGTCGCGCAAATAGCCCAGCGAATCGGCGTCCGGCAACTCGCCGCGCAGCATCAGGCATTCCGGCGCCTTGCGCGCGGCCTCGAAGGCTCCGGGATTGCCCTCGCGCAGCAGCTCGCCCAGCGCGCCGCGCAGCGGATGGCCTTCCCAATGCGCAAGCATGGCCCTGGGGATGCGTCCCATCTGGACGCCTGCCGGCAAACCCGTGCTGCCATGCGCGGAAAGATCAAGCTTCAGCTCGGGCGCGAATTCGCCGAACACGAAATACACCAGCATCGCCTTGGCTTCATCGCGGCTCCAGTGCGGGCGCGACCAGTCGGGTTCGGACATCGGACACTCCTTGAAGGCTTCGCTAGACGCTGGCCATCGGCGCAGGTCTCGCCGACAATCGTCATTCTTGCACGAACCCTGCTCAATTCCCGATGTTGAATCCGCAACAACGCGCCGCGGTGGAATACTGCGACGGCCCGCTGCTGGTACTGGCCGGTGCCGGCTCCGGCAAGACCCGCGTGATCGTCGAGAAGATCGCGCACCTGGTCGCGCGTGGCATCGCACCGCCGGCGAAGATCGCCGCGATCACCTTCACCAACAAGGCCGCACGCGAGATGCGCGAGCGCGTGGCGAAGCGGGTGAAGCGCGAGGATGCGGAGTCGCTGAGCGTGTGCACCTTCCACGCGCTGGGGCTGAAGTTCCTGCAGATCGAGCACGCGAAGGCCGGCCTGCGCCGCGGCTTTTCGGTGCTGGATGCCGATGACAGCGCCGGCATCGTGAAGGAACTCGCGGGCGCCTCGGTGAAACCCGACCAGTTGTTCCAGTTGCGCTCGCTGTTGTCGCGCCTGAAAAGCGATGGGTTGACGCCGGAGCAGGCGCTGGATCAAGCGCGCGCGCCGCGTGAGCTGGAGGCGGCGAAGATCTACGCGGCATACCAGAAGCGCCTCGCCGCCTTCAACGCCGTCGATTTCGACGACCTGATCCGCTTGCCGGTCGCAATCCTGCAACGCGACGAGGAAACACGGCTGGCGTGGCGCGAACGCATCCGCTACCTGCTGGTGGACGAATGCCAGGACACCAACGCCGCGCAATACGCGTTCCTGAAATTGCTGGCCGGTGAGCGCGGCGCGTTCACCTGCGTCGGCGACGACGACCAGTCCATCTATGCGTGGCGCGGCGCCGACCCCGGCAACCTCGACCAGCTCGCGCGCGATTATCCGCAACTGCGCGTGGTCAAGCTGGAGCAGAACTACCGTTGCGCGCAACGCATCCTGCACGCGGCCAATGCGTTGATCGCGCGCAATCCGCACGTACATCCCAAGAAGTTGTGGAGCGCGCTGGGCGAGGGCGTGCCGATCCGCGTCATGGAATGCCGCGATACCGAACACGAGGCCGAACGTGTGGCGTCGCAACTGCTGCACCTGCGCGAAAAACATCAACTGACGTGGTCGGACTGCGCGCTGCTGTACCGCGGCAACCACCAGTCGCGGCCGCTGGAAAAGGCGCTGCAGCTAGCGCGCATTCCGTATCACCTGACGGGTGCGTTGTCGTTCCTCGACCGCGGCGAAGTGAAGGACGTGCTGGCCTACCTGCGGCTCGTCGCCAATCCCGACGACGACGCGGCGTTCCTGCGCATCGTCAACGTGCCGCGCCGCGAAATCGGCGCGACCACGCTGGAGAAACTGGGCGAGCTCGCGCAATCGACACACCTGTCGCTGCTCGCTACCGCCCATAGCCACGCGGTGTTGCAGCAACTCGCAGCGCGACCGGCAGCGGCGCTGGCGGGTTTTGTCGAGCTGATCGATGGCTTGCGCGCGCATTCGCGTCAGGCCGCCGCGGCCGAACTGGTCGAAGAGGTACTTGCGCGCACGCATTACGTCGAGCACCTCGCGCACGGCGTCCGCGACCAGGCGTTGCGCGAGCGCCGGCTCGGCAACGTGCGCGAGCTGACCGGCTGGTTCCGCGCGATGGATGACGGCCGCGCGCGCGCCAACGACCTCGCCGCGCAACTCGCGCTGCTGTCGCGCGCCGATCAGGACGACGGCGGCGAGGCAGTGCGGCTGATGACCCTGCATTCGGCCAAGGGCCTGGAATTCCGTTGCGTGCACATCGTCGGCTGCGAGGACGGCACCGTGCCGCACGAAGGCGCAATCGACGAAGGCCGGCTCGACGAGGAGCGCCGCCTGTTCTACGTCGGCCTCACCCGCGCCAAGGAGTTGTTGCACTTGAGTTACAGCGTGCAGGGTCGTCGTTACGGGCAGGTGTTCAAGCAAAAACCCAGCCGCTTCCTCGACGAATTGCCCGCGGGCGACCTGCACCGCGACGGTGCCGACCCCGAAGCCGACGCGCAGGCACGTCGCGACGCCGCGGCCACGCATTTGGCGAAGATCGCGGCGATGCTCTCTTGAATGGCGGTCGCCTGCAAGCAGGCTCCTGCATGGGCGATTTGTCGCAGGAGTGACCGTGGTCGCGACCGCCACAGGCCACCGGACGTGCCATTGCTATCATCGCCGGCCATGTCTGCCTTGCCGCCCTTTCCACGCAACCTGCTGGCGCCACGCCATTGGCCGGCGTGGCTGGGCGCGGGATGCGTCAAGTTTGCGGTGCTGCTACCGCCACGCTGGCTGCTCGCACTGGGAGCAGCGTTCAGCGCCGCGGCATCGCCGCTGTTGCGCGCGCGCAGGCGCGTGATCGCGCGCAACCTTGAACTCTGCTTTCCCGAGCTGGACGCGAACCAACGCGAAGCGCTGCGCCGCGAAGCGACCCGCGAAATGGGCCGGATGCTGGGCGAATTCGCATTGGGCTGGTTTGCTTCCGACCGCAAGCTCGCACGCCTGAAGGTCGAGATCAATGGACTCGAACACCTCGCAGCCGCGCGCGCGCAAGGCCGCGGCGTGTTGCTGGTGGGCGGGCATTTCTCGCATCTCGAACTTTGTGCGCGACTGATCTCGCGGCAAATCCGCATCGCCGGGATGTACCGGCGCATGGATTCGGATGTGTTCGAATGGCTGGTGCTGCGAGCGCGGCTGCGCTACGCCGACGCCATGTTCGACAAGGACCAGTTGCGGACGACCGTGAAATACCTGAAACGCGGTGGCACCATCTGGTATGCGCCGGATCAGGACATGCGCGGCAAGGATTCGGTGTTCGCGCCGTTCTTCGGGATACCCGCTTCGACCATCACGGCCACGCACCATCTCGCGCGGCTGTCGGGCGCCGCGGTGATGCCGTTTTTCCATCGCCGCACGCCCGCAGGCGGTTACGTGCTGCGGCTGGAAGCGCCGCTGGAAAATTTCCCGACCGCCGATGTCGTCGCCGACACCACGCGCGTCAACGCCGCAATCGAGCGCATGGTGCGCGAAGCGCCCGCGCAATACCTGTGGGCGCACAAGCGCTTCAAGACCCGGCCGGAAGGCATGCCGCCCGTCTATTGACGCTTCGCGCGCTGCTTCGCTTCGTGCAGCTTGGCGTACTTCAGGAACACGTACTGCGCGCCCAGCACGCTGGCGATGAAACCGGCCCAGCCGGACAGGAAATAGCGCTTGAACAGGTATTGGCGCACGAAGAAGATCGGCGGATACACCAGCATCATCGGCCCGCTGAAGCGCTGCCCGCGCGCCAGCTTGTGCGCCACCATCCCGGACGAATAGCGGTTGATCTTGGTCACGCGCGCGGCGATGTCGTCGTCGCCCATGTTGACGAAATCCGCATGCCGCAGCGTCACAACCGGCCCATCGACTTCCACCGCCGCGTGCACCGGTACCGCGTTCATGCGTCCCCGCCGCCGATCGAACAGGCGCAGGTGCCCGTTGCGGTGGCTCCACGGATGCTGCACGCTCCAGAACATCCGTTCGCGACGCGGCAGGCGGAAACCCGCCACCTGCGGATTCTCCAGCGCACGCTCGATCACCCCGCGGGTGCCGGACGAAAGCACCTCGTCGGCGTCGAGGTTCAAGATCCAGTCGTGGCTCGCCATGTCGATCGCGCGCTGTTTCTGCGGGCCGTAATCGTCGAACGGATGCGTCGCGACGCGCGCGCCATGGCGCGTTGCGATTGCGACGGTGGCATCGGTGGAACCGGAATCCAGTACCACCAGTTCGTCGGCGAAATCGGCCGCGGCGAGGCAACGCTCCAGCGTGTCGGCGTTGTTGAAGGTGATGATCACCAGCGAGAACGGTTCACGCGCCACGGCCGATGCTCCTGAAACGGCGGCGGATCAGTGACGTCGCGGTCGGCGCAGCGTCCGCAAGGTCCGCATACAGCGCCGCGCACCACAACGCCAGCAGCCACCAGAACAGCAGGCCCCACCACGCGGAGTAGAACGCGAAGTGGGTGTTCAGGGGGAACACGGTGACCGCCAGCGCGACCGTCACCGGAAACGCGCGCCGCCGCGCCTCGGCGCCGACGCTGCGCCACGCGTGCAGCGCGTACGCGACACCGGCCAGCCACAGCAAAAGCCCGACCACGCCGGTATCGGTCAGCACTTCCAGCACCAGCTGGTGCGGGTGGCAGGCGCCCTCGCCCACGCCGCAGGCCTCGGTGGTGACGAAATGATCGTTCGGCGACGCATAGTGCGGATAGGCATCGCGGAAGTCGCGCACGCCCACGCCGCTGACCGGGTTCGCGGCGATCATGGCCGCCGACACGCGCCAGATGTCGATGCGCCCGCTGGTCGCATAGTTGAGCGCATGCCGCGTGTCGTGCAACGCGGCGAGCGTGCGGTCCATGCGTGTTTCGAAGCGCGACGAGGTTTTCCACGCGACACCCATCGCCGCCGCGACCACCACGCACGCAGCCAGCACCCAGCCGGCGAATCGCAGAGGGGTGCGCGCTTCGACCCAGAAAAACGCCAGCAACGCGACGCCATAGGTGATCCATGCCGCGCGCGAACCCGCGAGCAGGATCGGGCCGAGCAGGAACAACATCGCGACAATCAGGCCCGTGCGTCCCAAACGCCGTCTCGCCGCCCACAGCACGAACGGCGAAAGCGATGCCAATACCGGTCCGAGTTTCAGGTTCCCGGCACCGAAAATGCCGGAGACCCGCTGCGCCTCGGCATGGCCGCCGAGGCTGAACCCGGTGAGTGCCTGCACCCAGGCATCCAGCGCCCACAGCGCCACCACGACGGCGGTGGCAAGGCACAGCGCGCGCAAACGCGCTTCGCGTCGCACCGCGAAACACACGTACACCGCAAACGGTGCGAAGCGGATATATGCCGCCACGCTGCTCCAGCTGCGCGCCGGATCGACCGAATCCGGCGCCGAAACCAGCGCGGCGAGAAAGTACGCGGCCCACAACCACAGCGCGAGGCGCGCGCCGGGATGCCCTGCCAGCGCATGCCGGTCGCGCGCGAACAGCAGGATCGCGCCAAGCATGCACAGCAGCGTGCCGAGTTCGCTGGAGCGTCCGAACGGCAGCAGGAACACCACCAGCCAGATCGGCGTCAGTGGCGACAGCAGTGCCGCGCGGAGTTGTGCGCCAACGGACGAAGGGCTCATCGGAAACAGGGGCAGCGCGCTCGGAATGCGCATCCTACCCGGGCACGGATCGCAGGGTCGTCAGTGCGCGCGCCGCGTCGAAGCCAGATCCTGGTAAACCGCAAGCACTGCCGCCTGCATGTCGGCGAGACGGTAGCGTTGCAGCGGCGGGATCGGTGGCGCACGGCCGATGAGTTCCGCGGCGCGATCGGTCAGCTTCACCACGTCACCCACCGGCACGCGTCCGGCCGGATACAGCTCGGCCAGCAGCTCGCCGGCGCCGCCGTGCGCGTAGCCCAGCACCGGGCGACACAACGACAGCGCCTCGATCACGGTGCGGCCGAAACTTTCGGGCTTGTTGGAAAGCTGCAACACCAGGTCGGACACTGCGAACACGTCGCGCACATCGCTGCGTGCTGGCGAGAACGCCACGATGTCGGCGACGCCAAGGGTCTTCGCCAACGCCTGCATCTCGCGCAGGTAGGCCTCGCGGCCGGCCTCGACCACCCCCAGCAGCAACAGGCGTGCATCCACGCCGCGTTCACGCAGGGCGGCGATCAGCTGGATCGCATCGGCATGGCCCTTGAGGCGCGTGCCGCGCCCGGGCAGGGTCAGCAGCGGGGCACCCGCCAACTGCGGGAACTCGCCGAAGAAGCGCTCGCGCCAGGGCTCGTCCGGGCGGTAGCCGTACGGGAAGGCGTCCGGATCGATGCCGCGCGGAATCACGGTGAGCCGCGTGGCATCCACGTGCGGGTAATGGCCAAGCACGTAGTCATGCACGGTCTGCGACACCACGATGACCCGCTCGCCGCGGGTCATGATGCCGCTCCAGCGGTTGGGGGAATTGAGTCCGTGGACGGTGGTGACGAAGTGCGGCCGAGGACGCATGCCGCGCAGCGCGAACCATCCCAGCCAGGCGGGCACCCGCGAACGGGCGTGCACGATATCGGGGCCAATTTCGGTCAAAACGCGTCGCAAGCTGCCGATACGCGTCAGGCTGCGCAACGACTTGGCGCCGACATCCAGCTCGACGTGCTCGCCACCCTCCCGTTGCAGCCGTTCGACCAGCCGCCCGCCCGCCGACACCACCACCGAACGGTGCCCCGCCGCCACCAGCGCGCGCGAGACTTCCAGCGTCGAACGCTCGGCGCCGCCATTTTCCAGCGCCGGCAACAGCTGGACGACGGTCAGGCGGGGTTGCGCGGCGTCGGGTTCGGACACGTAGGCCGATAGCACTGCAGCAGGAGGCATGGGGGAAGGCATGCAAGAATTGCGCCGTCACCTTGCCACGGCTGCCCTCCCGGCGGCCGGGGAGGAATCAGCCCTCCGGGTGCTTCAGGACGTACTCGGCGCCGCAATACGGACACACGGTAGTGCCGCCGTCATCCACGATCGGCAGGTAGATGCGCGGGTGCGAATTCCACAGCGTCATCTCCGGCAGCGGGCAGGCCAAGGGCAGGTCGGCCGCCGTCACTTCGTAGCGGCGCTTGGCGTTGGCGGGTTCACCCACGGGAAAATTGGATACCGGTTGGGGATGCATGCATGGAAATCCATTGGACCACTGTGGATCAGGCTGCGCCGCCAGGCGGCGTGGGCTTGAATGAACGGGAATTCTAGCGCAGCGCGCCGTTGCGGGCCTCAACTGCCGCGCGAAGTCACATCCACCGACACCGACTGCACGCCGTGCACGGCGCGCAAGGCATCGGCCAGCTCGCCGAGCCGATGGCGCTCGAAGCCGCGCGCGAACTCGACGGTCACCTCGTCCCCATCGTCGGGGATGCGGCGGGTCACGATGGTGCTGGCAGGCAGCTCGCGGGTGGCCAGCACTTCCTCGATCGCCGCCAGCGAGGCGCGGCTGGCGAAACCGATCCGGATCTGCGGCAGCGTCTTGCGCACCGCAAAGCGCCGTTCCAGCGGTTTCAGCACCGCCAGGATCACCCACGCCACGGCGGTCGCGATCACCGCCGCCGCGTACATGCCACCACCAACCGCAAGACCGATCGCCGCCACCGTCCACAGGCCGGCCGCCGTGGTCAGTCCGCGCACCACGTTCTCACGCTGCATGAACATGATGGTGCCGGCGCCGAGGAAACCGATGCCGCTGACCACCTGCGCGGCAATCCGCGATGGGTCGAGCACCACGCGTGGATACTGCTGCAGGATGTCCGAGAACGCGAACGCCGAAACAATCATCGCCAGCGCCGCGCCCAGGCACACCAGCATGTGGGTGCGCAGCCCGGCTGCCCAGGTATGGCGCTCGCGATCGAAGCCGATCACCGCGCCCAGCGCGGCGGCCAGCAGCAGGCGGATGGCGATTTCGGGGGTCGCGAGCATGGTCGTATTGCAGCGTGGCCGAAAGGAATGGACGAACGATCGAAGTCTATCCGCACCGTGATCTCCCGCATAATCGCGTGATCGTTCCGCCATTGCAGCCTGCATGCCGCGACATCCGCAATCCGCCTGGGTCATCAGCGACGGCGCTGCCGGCAACGAGCGCCAGGCACTGGCGCTGGCTGCGGCGCTGGATGTCTCGGCGCGGGTGCTGACGTTGCCGCTGCGCGCGCCATGGGCGTGGTTCGCGCCGCACCGGTTGCCGGGTGGACGACTCGCGCTGGCGCCGCGCGATCGCGCGATGTTCGAACCACCATGGCCGGATGTCGCGATTGGTTGCGGACGCGCGGCGGCATTGCTGACACGCCTGCTGCGCACCCTCTCCGATGGCGCCTGCTACAGCGTGCAGATCCTCGACCCGCGCATCAATCCACGCCATTGGGACGCGGTGATCGTGCCCCGCCACGACCGGCTGGATGGTCCGAACGTGCTGACCACGCTGGGTTCGTTGAATCCCGTCGATGACCTGTGGCTTGCGTCCGGCCGCGAAGCATTCCCGGATTTCGCGACGCTGCCGCGCCCACGCATCGCGCTGCTGCTAGGCGGCCCGCGCCGCGGCATCGAATTCAGCGATGCGCTTGCGCAGCAACTCGTCACGATGGTGCAAGAAGTCGCACACGGCGGCAGCGTGCTGGCCACCGTGTCGCGACGCACACCGCCCGCGTTCGCCGCGAGCGTGCGCGACGCACTGGCAAGCCTGCCGGGCGTGTTCTGGAACGGCGACGGCGTGAATCCGTATCCCGGCCTGCTCGGCTGGGCCGACCGCATCATCGCCACGCCCGACTCGGTCAACATGCTTTCCGAGGCCTGCGCGACCGGCGTGCCGGTGCACACCGTCACCATCGCATCGCTGCCCGGCAAGATTGCACGCTTTCACGCAGCGATGCGCGAACGCGGCCTGCTCACCGACCCGGGCCAGCCGCGCAGTGACGCACCGCCACTGCGCGAGACGGAAGCCATCGCCGCCGAGCTGCGCCAACGCATGGCGGCACGCGCGGCGTAGTTTCTGGTTTGCGTAGCATGCGCATTGCGCGCGTGCTCTCGGCGCGCAAAGGAGTTTCCTGCGCTGCGGCGCGACGCAAGAGCGAGGGGAACAGCTGTGCACCGGCCCCGACCCGCCATGGCCTGTCTTTCCTGGGTGGGTGGCAACCAATCGCGGATCGCCGCCGCTGACATCGCACATGCGCTCGCGAGCATGCTCGCTCCTGCAACGCCGCTTCGCGGGAGCCTGCGTGCAAGCGACCAGAAACACACTGCACGTGCTGCCCGATCCGGGTGTGGATCGTCAGCCCGCGCCGAAATCAAAACCCGCGCGGCGCGCGATGTCGAGCACGCCCTTGCAGCGCGCATCCAGCACCAGGTCGCGCGGAACCACACGATGCTCGCCCGCCAGCGTCGCGGATAGCGCCCTCGCCAGCAATTCCGCGTGCGCGGTGTCGAGCGCCTCGGCATCCTGCGCGGACAGGCTGCCGGTCTGCGCGCAGGCCGTGAGCAGGCCCGTCGTGTCACTGCGTGCCGCGAGTTCCGGATGTGCGTGCGCATGCAGCAACACCAGTCCTTGCAGCAGGAACTGGATGTCCAGCAGTGCACCGGCGCCCTGCTTCAGGTCCAGCGAGCCGGCGTCGGAACGGTCGCGCTGCCTGCGCCACTCGGCGCGCATGCGGCACACGTCCGCGATCACCTGTGCGCGGTCGCGCGGCTGCCGCAATACCTCGTTGCGTGCGCGCGCGAAAACATCGCCCAGTCCGGCATCGCCCGCGACCACGCGTGCGCGCACCAGCGCCTGCTGTTCCCAGGTCCACGCGCGTTCCTGCTGGTAGGCGATGAAGGCGGACAGGCTCGCGACCAGCAGCGACTTGCCGCCATCGGGGCGCAGGCGCGTATCGACTTCGTACAAACGTCCGCCGCGCGTCGAGGCCGACAGCCAATGCACCACGCGTTGCGCGAGCCGCGCATACCAGCGCGCGCCATCCAGCGGGCGGGCGCCGTCGCTCATCGCCTCGCCACGCGCAGCGTCGTACACGAACACCAGATCGAGGTCGGAATCGAAGCCCAGCTCGTTGCCGCCGAGACTGCCGTAGCCCAGCACCGCGATGCCGCTGCCATCGCCCGGCAAGCGGCCATGCTGTGCAACCAGTTCGCCCGTGGCAAGATCCAGCACCGCACCGGTCACCGTGTCGGCGAGTTCAGCCAGTGCACGTGCGGTCGCCACCGCGTCCAGCACGTTGTCGCGGAACGCAAGCCCGCAGCGCATGCGGTAGCTGCCACGCCACTCGGCGATCGCCACGAGCACTGCTTCGGGATCGCCGCCCGTCTGCGCCGCCACCAACTGCTGCGCAAGTTCGGCGCGCAGGTTGGCGGTTCCGTGTGCAAGGTGCTCGATGCGCGGCGCCAACACATCATCCAGCAACAGCGGCTGCGCAATCACACGTTCGGCCAGGAAGGCGCTGTCCGCGCACAACGCCGCCACCCGCGCGCGCGCCGCGGGCTGCTCCTGCAGCAACGCCAGGTAGGCGGAACGCCGCGCCACCGCCTGCACCAGTCGCGCAAGGCGCACCAGCGCATCGGCCGGTGCCGTGGTCGCCGCCGCGGCATCGATCAGTTCCGGCAGCAGGTGCTCGAGGCGGCGCGCGCCGCGCGCACTCAGGCCGTGCAGGGCGACCACCTGGCGCAGCGCATCCAGGCAAGGTTCCGGTGGCACGAATCCCGCGGCACCCAACGCCGCGGGATCGAGCGTGCCTTCGGTGGCACGGCGCCACAGCCTCGCACCATCGCCGGACGCGCGTTGCTCCCCGGCGCCGTGCAAGTCGTCATCACGCGGCCGCAGCACCTCGCCGAAGATTGCCGATACCCGCGCGCGTTGCCGACGCAACTCCACCGCCAGCGCCTTCCAGTCCGGATGGCCCAGCGTATGCGCGATGCGCTCGCGTACCCGCGCATCGTCCGGCACGGCATGAACCTGGCGGTCGGCAAACATCTGCACGCGGTTTTCCAGTTGCCGCAGGAACAGGTAGGCCTCGTGCAACTCGAGCGCCTGCCGCTGCGACAGGTAACCGCGTGCCGCGCACGCGGCCAGCGCAGGCAACAGGCCATGCACGCGCAGCGAAGGGTCGCGCCCACCGCGGATCATTTGCTGCAGCTGCACCACGAATTCGATTTCGCGGATGCCACCCGCTCCCAGCTTCAAGTCATCGGCCACATCGCGGCGCGCGACTTCCGCGTCGATCAGCGCCTTCATGTCGCGCAGGCCGGCCAGCGCGGTGTAGTCGAAATAGCGGCGGTAGATGAACGGGCGCAGGGTTTCCAGCATGTGCCTGCCGGCTGTCAGGTCGCCCGCGACCGGGCGCGCCTTGATCCACGCATAGCGTTCCCAGTCGCGACCCTCGCGCTGGAAGTACTGCTCCATCGCGGCGAACGAGGCGACCACCGGGCCGGAATCTCCGAAGGGACGCAAGCGCAGGTCCACCCGCGCGGCGATGCCGTCCGCGGTCGCTTCGGTCATCAGCCGCACGAACTCGCGCGCGACGCGGGTGAAGAACTCGGCGTTGTCGAGCGGGCGCGCGCCATCGGTGGCGCCGCCCTCGGGATAAGCCAGCACCAGGTCGACGTCGGAGGAAAAATTGAGTTCGCCGCCACCCAGTTTGCCGAGTGCGAACACCACCAGCGACTGCATCGCGCCGTCCGCACTGCGCGGCGTGCCGTGGCGCCGGCGTGCGGCGTGCTCGGCGAAGCGCAGCGCTGCCTCGATCAGCACCTCGTACAATGCGGTCGTCCCCGCCAGCGTGTCGGCGACCTCGTCCAGGCCGTTGACGTCACGGAACACCAGCCGCACGGCTTCCGCCCGGCGGAAGCGCCGCAGCGCGGCGAGCGGATCGCCAGCCGGATGCCGCAACGCGCTGGCCCGCACGCTGGCCGGCGCGGGATCGCGCAGGCGTTCCAGCCCCCCAGCGGTAAGCAAGGCGGGATCGGCGCGCAGGGCCTCGAACGCAAAGTCGCTCGCCAGCAGCAGGCGGCGCACGCGCTCGCCCACACCGGCATCGTCGTGCATGACCACGCCCGCGGCGCGACAATGCGCGGCGAGTTCCGCATAGCGTTCGGCGACCAGATGTTCGAGCGTGGCGGGCATCCGTGCATTATGCCGACGTTGTGCGATCGTCCCTGATCGCGGCATCACCGGGCCAATGACACGCTGAACCGCTTCGCATCCGTGCAGACCAGAACGGCCATCCTTGGCCTGACTTCTCACAACAGCTTCTCCGACCAATAGCGTCAACTGCCGGCAACCCCCAGCCGTTCATGCAGGCTCAGTTAGGCTTTCCAGCCCGGACATTCCTGCCACCGCATGCCCCTCGCTGCATCGACCGTCCTCCTGCGCATTCCGCCCGCGATCCGTGCCGCGGTATTGGCCATACTGGCGATCGCGTTCCTGCTGTGCACCGCGTGGCTGGATGGCGGCAGTGGCGTGTTGCCTGCTGCGCTGTGGAGCCACCCCGGCTGGAGCCCATGGTGGAGCGCGCCGCTGCGCATGCTTTGCAATGCGCTGCCGGGCCTGCTGCTGGCTTTCGGCTTGTTCGCATGGTCGCGACGCGCGGCGTGGTCGTTCGTGCTCGCATTCGGCCTGCAGGCGCTGGTGTATGGCGTCAACGCGTTGAAGGTGCAGAATCTCGCGATTCCGCTGATGCCGGCCGACTTCAAGATGCTGGGCCAACTGCGCCACGGCGGTGCGGAGCTGTTCGCGGATTACCTGCCGCACGTGACACTGCTGATCGTCGCATCGCTCGCGTGCATCGCGGTGCTGGTCGCATGGCACATGTTCGAACCACCGTTGCTGCCACGGCGCCCGCGCCGCTGGCGCGCGCTGGCAGCCGTCGTGTTGTTCACCGCGTTGATCACGTTGATCGCGGGCGTGCCGTTCTGGCGCGGCCTGTACAACGCCAAATGGCTGGAGATGCAGCCGTGGTCGCCGCTCGCCACACGCCAGCACGACGGATTGATCGGTTCGCTGCTGCTGTTTCATCTGCAGTACGGCGCACAGCAGCGCAAGGCCAACGTACCTGCCGCGCTGGCGTTGATGGCCGAGTACGAGCCGCGCCTCGCATCACGGATGCCGACCGCAGCGGACGGCGACAAGCCGGACATCGTGGTGATCCTGTCGGAATCCTTCTTCGATCCGACGATCATGCGCGGCTATCCGCCCGGCACCGACCTCACGCCCAACCTGCACCGGTTGGAACAACACGGCACCTCGGGCCAATTGCACGTGCCGACCTTCGGCGGCGGCACCATCCGCACCGAATTCGAGGTGCTGACCGGGCTGTCGCTGCGCTACTTCCCGGACGTGCAGTTCCCCTACCTGCAGATCCACCAGAAGAAGATTCCGGGCATCGTGCGGCTGCTCGCTGCCGACGGTTATGACACGCTGGCCGTGCACGGCAACAACCCCGGTTTCTGGAACCGCACCGCGGCGTTCAAGGAACTCGGCTTCGACAGGTTCATATCGATCGCCGACTTCCCGTCCGACGACAGGACGGACAACGGCAAGTACATGTCGGACAAGGCGTTCACCGACGAACTGTTGCGCCAGTTGCCGGACACCGGTCCGCCGCGGTTCATCCTGGGCATCAGCATCGAGGCACACGGACCGTACGACCACGATTACGGCATCGACGCCAAGGTCCGCGACGCCATCCCGGTACCGAAGGGTGTCGTCGATCCGTACGCCAAACGCGAATTGCAGAATTACCTCTACCACATGCAGCACGCCGACCAACAGCTCGGGCGGCTGGTGGACACCCTGGCCCAACGCCAGCGCCGCACGCTGATCCTGTTCTTCGGCGACCACCTGCCGGCGCTGGTGCCGGCGTTCCAGCAGGCGGGTTTCACGAACGGCCTGGGCTTCCTCGAACAAACCGTGCCCTACGTGCTGATCGACACTGCGCACATGGATCACGCGACGAAGCGGGATGCCGCGGCCTGGCAACTGCCCGGCATGCTGTTGCACACAGCGGGCGTCGGCCGCGACGACTATTTCGCGCTGACCCAGCTGGTGGGGCCGGAACTGGCTGCCCTCACCCGCGCCCCGGACGCGCCGCCCGCACCGGAGACGCCGCAGCAACGGCAATTGGACGAAGGCATGCGCAACGTTGCCGACCTGCGCCTCAGGAACAAGCTGGACAAGCTGTGGCCGCAGGCAGCGGCGATGGTGCACCGGCAACCGTCAACCGCTGCAGGCGGTCACGCGCCTGCCCTTGCGCAGTAGCGGTATCCGCCATCATGCCCATGCCGCACCTTCAGCAGCAGGCGCAGCGGGACGGTTTTCGCGACCCCGGCGTCAGCGCCCCAACTGCTGCGACAGGGTCTTCACTGCCGCATCGAGGTCACTGTCCTGTCCGCGGTATTCCTCGCCGAGCGGACGCGCCACGGGTACATCCACGGGCCGTGGATGCATTTCCATCGGCTGGCCGTCTTCCGTGGTGATGGTGATGAACGGCAAGCGCACCGTCGCGCCATCGATCAGCTTCTGGTTGGTGGTGTAGATGATCCAGCCGGCGGTCGGCTCGCCCACCACCTTGCCGAGTCCGAGTTCACGATAGCCCTCGGTGAAATCCTCGCCGTCGGACAAGGTGACGCGATTGGTGATGAGCACCGTCGGACGTTCCAGTGCGCGCTGGCCGAGGATGCTGCGCGCGGGCTCGGCGTGCGGGAAACCGCGGAAGGTCATGTTGAGGTAAGGCCGCCGTGACAGCACGTCCAGCACGTAGGCGTTGACGAAACCGCCGAAGTTGTTGCGCACGTCGATCACCACGCCTTCGCGGGTCATGTTCTGCGCGTCGAGGTCGCGGAAGAAACGATGCAAGGTGGCCTCGGACATGTCCGGCAGAGCAACATATCCCAACCGCCCGCCGCTGGCCCTGGCCACGTATTCGCGGCTGCGCTCCGCCCACGCGTCGTACACCAGTTCACTGAGCGTGCGGCTGTCCACCGGCTTGACCTCGACCCTGCGCTGGCCGGATTTCGACGCCAGCGCGAGCGTGGTCTTCTTGCCGATCCGGTTCGCCAGCAACGCGAACAGATTGTCGTCCGCGCCGATCGCGCGGCCATCGATGGACTTCAGCACGTCGCCCGGCTGGATGCCCGCGATCGCAGCCGGCGACAGCGGCACCACGCCGGCGACGCGCAGCGTGCCATCGCGTTCGTACGCTGTCGTATCAAACAGCAAGCCGAGCCGCCCGGTCACCGGCTTGGTCTGCACCGCAGCGCGCACGCCCGAGTGCGAGGCGTTCAACTCGCCCACCATCAGGTTCATCAGCCAGTTCACGCTGGCCGGTGTCGGCGCACCGGCGATCAGCGGTGCGTATTCGGCGCGCACCGCGTTCCAGTCCACGCCGTGCATGCGCGGGTCGTGGAAGTTGTCGCGCAGCCATGTCCACGCCTGTTCGAACGCGGTCATCTTGTCCGTGGCGAAATCGATGTCGGCATCCGCATTCAACGCGATGGCCTTGCTCGCGCCGCCGGCCAGCGGCACCGTGAACAGCTTGCCGTCGTCGAGGTAATACACGGTCTTGCCGTCGGGACTGAACTGCACACTGGACTTGTCGCCGCGCGTCGAGGTCAGCTGGCGCGCGACCGGCGGTTCGCTCGCCAGCGGATCCAACGACCACGCGTACAAGTTGGTGCGGCCGGCCACGCGCGCGGTGACCACCAGCGTCTTGCCGTCGGGACTCATGACGATGGATTGCGCGGACAGCCCGGTCGGCAACAGGGTCAGGCGCTCATTGATGCCATCCGCGTCGATCTGCACCTCCACCTTCTTCTTCGCGGCACCGCTCTTCGCGGGCGCCTTGGCGGCCTCGCCACCGCCCGCGGACTTTGCGTGCGAGGGCGTGGGCGTGGACTGGCGGAACAAGTCGCGGAACTCGTCCTCGCGGAACTTCGGCGTGCGCGGCACCAGGTCCACGCTCGCGATCTGGCTCACCTCAGTGCGTTGACCGGTCACGAACAGGAAGGTCTTGCCATCCGGACTGAAGGTGACGTCATCGGAAAAAGTGTTCGCGAGGCCTGACAGCGTGATCGTCTTGCCATCGGCGACGCGTACCGCCACGGCATTGCGGAACATCCGCGGGCCCCACTCCAGCACGGCGATCCAGCGTCCGTCGGGCGACCACGCAAGCGGGCGGTCGGAATCGAGTGGCCGGTGCAGGTCGAGCTGGCCGGTCGCCAGCGTGCGCGTGGCGCCGTTCGCGAGATCGAGCAGCTCGAGTTGGCGTCCGTCGCGCAGGAACGCGAGTTGCTTGCCGTCCGGCGAAAACATCGGCGTGGTGTCTTCGCCGGCGCCGCTCGTCAGCTGCGTTTCCTTGCCGCTGTCGAAATCGTAGAGGTAGAGATGCTGGCTGCCGTCACGGAACGCGCCGTACGCGATGCGGTGGTTGTCCGGCGCCCAGGTGATGCCATACGCCTCGCCCGCCGCACGCGTGACGCGCACCGCGTCGCCGCCCTTGTCGGCATCGGCGGCATACACGTTGCCGTGCGCGACGAACGCCACCTTCTTGCCATCCGGCGAGAGCGCCAGATTGCTGAAATCGCCGTGCAGGACTTCGTGCCGGATTTCCGGTCCGGCCACCGCGCCAGCCAGCGTGATCGGCACGGCCTGTGCCTTGCCGGTCGCGGTATCGGCGGTCCAGATGCCGAAGCCGCGCTCGAACGCGATGGTCCTGCCGTCAGCCGCGAGCGACGGCCACAACACGCGCCCATCGGTGAAGTGCGTCAGCGCGGCTTCGCTGCCGTCGCGCTGCACGTGCCAGAGGTTTTCCGTGCCGCCGCGATCACTCATGTAGTACAGCGATTGCCCGTCCGGCGCCCACATCGGCCAGTCGGCGCGCGCGTCGTCCGGCGTCAGCCGCGAATATGTGTGCGAACCATCGTTCTTCAGCAGCCAGATCGCGCCGTGGTCGATGTGGGCACTGCCGTGGCGCCACCACTGCCAGCTGCCGAGGCCTCCACCCACCAGCGCGATCGTCTGGTTGTCGGGCGAAGGCACGCCCTGTTCCTCGTTGCGGTAGGTTTCCAGCGACACCGGCATCGGCGTGCCACCGGCCGCGCGCACGCGGTACACGCCGCTGTAGCCGCCCACGTTGTCGCGCCCGGAGCTGAAATAGATCCACTGGCCGTCGTGCGACCAGCCACTCAATTCGTCGCGGCCATCCGCGTACGTCAACCGGCTCAATTTGCCCGATGCGAGATCCAGCAAGTAGATGTCGCCGTCGCCGGTGGCATTGGACACGAACGCCAGCTTGTCGCCCTGCGGCGAATACAGCGGCCGCGAATCCGCACCGTTGTCGGCCACCAGGATGTGCGCCGCGCCGCCCGTCGCCGGCACCTCCCAGATCGCGCCACCGGACACGAACGCAATGCGCGATCCGTCGGGCGAAATCGCCGGCTGCGCGAAACTCGCGCGCGATGCAGGTTGCTGGCTGTCCGCCGCAATCAGCGGCAGCGTGACCAACGCAAGCAACGCGGCTGCAATCAGGCGAAACGGGCGCATGGGCTTCCCCTCAAGCAGAATGCTGCGAGCGTAGCGTCGCCGTGACCGGCTGTGGATGTGCCATTGGTCGTGCGCGCATCCATATCCGGATGATTCGCGCTATCGTGCGCAGGATGCAGAAGGGCATGAACCCCTGGCGCCTATCACGGAGCTGGCGCGTGCTGTTCGCGGGCTCGTTGTTCGCCTTTTCCGTGCCCTGCCTCGCTGGCCCACCGTTCCTCACCGATGATCCGGTACCGGTGGACTTCCAGCACAACGAATTCTACGTGTTCGGCACACTCGACCACGCCGGCGGCGTCAGCGCGATCGCCGGGCCCGCGATCGAATACAACCGCGGCATTCTGCCGAACACGCAATTCCACATCGTGGTACCGATGGCGTGGAACGTGCCGGGTACGGGCGCCACGTCTTACGGGATGGGCGACACCGAGATCGGCATCAAATACCGTTTCGTGAACGCCGACAACGGCGCGTTGCAGGTCGGCGTGTTCCCGATGGTCGAACTCGGCACCGGCAGCGCGCGACGCGGGCTCGGCAACGGGCAAACCTGGTACCGGCTGCCGCTGTGGGTGCAGAAGACTGCCGGCAACTGGACCTTCGACGACGGCGGCGGTGTCATCGTCAATCCCGCACCCGGCATGTACAACGCCAGCTTCGGCGGCGCGCTCGCGCAATACACCTTCGATCCGCGCTGGACATTGGGCGTCGAACTGTTCCGCCAGAACGCGCTCGCCGCCGACCAGCCCGGCTACACCGTGCTGAACGCCGGCGGTTACCTGAACTTCTCGCAGAACTTCAGCCTGCTGTTTTCCGCCGGCGGCAGCGTCGCCGGCGCGCGCCACACCGTCGCGTATCTCGGGCTGTACTGGACATGGGCGTCGCGTGGATAAGACGCCAGCGCCACATCTTCAGCTGCAGCACACGCCATCCGCCTGCATCGGCGGACACGGCACGCTTCCGTACGAACAAAACACGCAACAGTCGCCTTGCCTCGGACGCAGCAGCGTCTTGCAGTGCGGGCATTCGTCGAAGAACAGGCAGGCATCCACCGGCATCGTTTCCCGCCACGCGAAGCCGCAAAGCGGGCAGGTCACCTGCGATTCGCGCACGACGTCAGCCACAGCGGACCTGCTTGCGCGCCCCGAGGTAGCGGCCGAAGGGGAGCTCCGCGATGAAAGCGAGCACCACCAGAACCACGACGGCCAGCGACACGTCATTCGAATGCGGCGCCACCACGCCCACGGCCGACAACAGATACCAGAGCGCCGCCAGCAACAGCACCGGCGCAGTCACGTAGCAGTGGGTGCGCCCGCAGCGCTGCGCGTTGATCGCACAGCCGGTGCCCATGATCGCGAAAGCCACCGCTCCCAGCCACAGGTGCCAGCTCCCGCCTT
>JAFEDX010000199.1 GCA_018241365.1 Pseudomonadota bacterium | reverse complement strand
GCGACAATCCCGATGCACTGCAAACCGCGCTGAACGAAGCCGGCCGCAGCGGCTGGGAACTCGTGTCGACCGTGCACGCTTACGGGGCCCGCTTCACGGTCCTGTATTTCAAGCGCCCGGCGTGACGATCCCCGCAGCGCCGCGAACCGCCACGATCGCGGCCTCGATCCACCTATAGACTCGACCAGCACCCCGTCGCCCGCCATGCAGGAGGCACACCATGCAACGCACACTCGTCCTCGCCGCACTCTGCGCCAGCCTGTGGCCGATGCTGGCCGTAGCCCAGAATCCGGCCGACAGCGCCCGCGCCCACCCCGCTGCCAGCGCACATGCGAACGCGGTCGCCGGTGAGGCCGACGCAGCCCGCATCGAAGCGTGCACTTCCGCCGCCCAAACGTTGATCGACAAGCTCGCAGCGGGCGACTACAAGGCTGCGACCGCGGATTTCGACGCCACCATGCAGGCCAACCTCAGCGCCGACAAACTGGGCGAAGCCTGGCAAGGCCTCGGCAAGCAGGCCGGCAAGCTGGAAAGCCGCGGCGCGCCCCAGAATGTGATGTACGAAGGCCACGCCATCGTGACCCTGCCGTTGCGCTTCGAGAAGGCTGGCATCAACGCGCAGGTCGCCTGCGACGCCGATGGCAAGGTTGCCGGATTCTTCCTGCGCCCTGCCGAACCGCAGCCGTCATCCTGAATCCGCGCCGCAAGCACCTGATGGCGAATACGACACCACTACGTGCAGCGCGATGAGCGCAGGCGTGCCGCCACGCCGTTGCCGCAACGCCGCCGAGCGCCATGCATTGCTGGAACGCGCGTTCGCGCTGGGCGTGCCGCGCGACTACGGGCAAGTGCGACGACTTCGGCTGCAACGCGAACCCTCGCGGCTGGTGTCGATCGGCGCCGATATCCACGAACGCGAACAATGGTTGCAACCGCGTGCCGCACGCGCATTCGCGCGGATGCGCGAGGCAGCCGTGCGCGACGGTACAGAACTGCAAATCGTCTCGGCGTTCCGCTCGGTCGAATACCAGTTGGGCATCGTCGAACGCAAGCTCGCGCGCGGGCAGCCGATGGAGGAAATCCTGCGCGTCAGCGCCGCGCCCGGCTACAGCGAGCACCACACAGCCCGCTGCGTGGACTTCACCACACCCGGTTTTGCCGAACTCGAAGAAGAATTCGAACACTCATCCGCGTTCGCGTGGCTGACGCGGCATGCCGCCGGATTCGGGTTCGCACTGTCCTACCCCCGCGGCAACGCACACGGGATTGCATATGAGCCGTGGCATTGGTGCTGGAACGTTCGACTCGGCGCATGTTGACCGACCGCCACTTGGTTCTTGATTGCCGTTCGAAGCGGCGACACACCCAATAACTCAATCCAGCCGACGCCCACCCACTCCGCAGGCATGCGCAGCTAATCTTTGGCGTTGGAATTCGCAGGAGGTCACTCGCATGGACAAGGTTCAAGCCGAGGCAGCGGCAGAGGCCGTACTGGCGCAGGAACGGGCCAAGCGAAAGTGGCGGCCACGCCCGGAGCGGAAGGCACCGTACACATCAGCGGAACGCCGCCTCATGGCTGTGGTTACCGTGCTGGGTACGGTCGTGGGCTTCGTCGCATCGTACGTCGGGGGCGGCACACCAGGCTGGGGGATTGGAGGGGTCATTTGGGGTGTAACCGGTGGCCTTTGCGTCGCGGTAATAGCTGTATCGCTGTGGCGCGTTCTGGCTAGCCGTTCCAGCCGACGCACTGCGCGCCGCTGAATTCAAGCGCAGGACCCCGGAGAATCAGCCCGATGCCCAGGCTTGCAAAGATCGTT
Organism: Pseudomonadota bacterium; assembly: GCA_018241365.1. Classification (GTDB taxonomy): domain Bacteria; phylum Pseudomonadota; class Gammaproteobacteria; order Xanthomonadales; family Rhodanobacteraceae; genus 66-474. Next base: position 47,036 of record JAFEDX010000199.1, on the reverse strand, counting down.
GGCTGGCTTGCCGTGGCGCATGGCTTGCTCACGCTCGGCATACTCGTCATCGTTTCCTTCGTTCAACATGGCTTCTCGTCGTCAAGCGCTGTCATCGGGTGTTTGGTTGGCGTGATCGGCATTGTTGCAGGCGCCTATTCGCTCAAGGGCCGGCCGTGGGCGTTCTGGTTGCTGTTTGGCCTGTACCTGGTCCAGGTTGCCGACTACTGGACGCCTGGCTTCTATATCTCTTTCATGGGCCCTGCCGTTGTAAATTTCGGATGGAACTTGTCTTCACCTCCAAGGCATTTTGACCTCAACTTGTTGGCCATCACCGTGTGCATCCTTGCTGTCATCTGCGCCCGTGGCCTGACCAATCATTCCAGCGGACGCTCACCCGCTACCCGCGCGCGCCGCTGATTTCGGCGTTACGCCACACTCACAGAGAGGTCCGCGCGATGCTCACGGGTTCATGTCACTGCGGGGCAGTGACGATCCAGGTTTCACGGAAACCGAGGACTCTCACCAGCTGCAACTGCTCGATCTGCCGTCGGCACGCGGGGCTGTGGGGCTACTACGACAAGGGCCAAATCAAGATCCTTGCCCGCAAAAATGCGCTGGACCGTTACGTTTGGGGTGACAGGTGCCTGGCACTTTGCAGATGCGCCACCTGCGGCTGCGTGACCCATTGGGAACCCATCGATCGCGCCAGCAACAGGATGGGCGTCAATTTCCGCAACTTCGACCCGTCCGTGATCGAGTCAACTCGAATTCGGAGACTTGATGGTGCCAATACCTGGAAGCTCCTGGACTGAACGGCGCGCCAGCCATGTCGTTGGGTGGCGCGTCTGCGGCCACTCCTGCCACAGGACGCGCTGCCGCTCCCTGATTTTGGGCGTCAATCTCGTGCAGGCCACGCGTTTCAGGAAATCTCATGTTTGACCACGTCGTTTTCGGAGTCAGCGATTACGCAGCGAGCAAGGCCTTCTTCCTGAAGGCGCTCGCACCGATCGGCATGGTGGTGGTCGCAGAGGGACCATTGGGCATCGAGCTCAGTGCGGACGGCAAGGCTTCGTTGTGCCTGTTCCCGATCAGGGAAAAGCCGGCGCACCTGCACTTGGCGTTCAAGGCAGACAACCGCCAGCAAGTCGAAGCTTTCCATCGTGCAGCGCTGGAGGCGGGCGGCAAGGACAACGGCGGCCCTGGACTGCGTCCCAACTACAGCGGGAGATACTACGCCGCGTTCGTGATCGGCCCGGACGGGCACAACATCGAAGTGGTCTGCCACGAAGCCGAAGACTGAACGTTCATGCCTGCGGGCATTGGCTGATCGCTTGCGCTGCCTGGTCCCGGGGTGGCGCCCGCCCCGACTCAGTCCTGCGAACGCTTGACCGGTTTGGCGCCGGGTTTGGGCGGATTGGCGGCTTCCACCACACGCCACAGGTAGAAACTCGCCAGCGTGCGGAACGGCGCCCAGCGTTCGCCGAATTCCTGCAGCGCGAGTGGCGCGGGCATCTCGGGAAAGCGATGCACGATCTGCGCACCCTTGCGAATGCCGAGATCGTGCACCGGCAGCACGTCGGGGCGGCCGAGCCGGAACATCAGCAGCATCTCGACGGTCCAGCGGCCAATGCCGCGCACCTGGATGAGATGATCGATCAGGTCCTGGTCGGGCATGCGCGCCAGCCGCGCCGGCGTCGGCACGATGCCGGCGCGCGATTTTTCGGCGAGGTCGCGCCGGGCGGCAACCTTGTTGCGCGACACGCCCGCGCCGCGCAGGGCATGATCATCGATCGCATCGAGCCCGCGCGCGGTGATCCTGCGTCCGCGCGGCATCAGCGCTTCCACCCTGCCCGCGATCGTCGCGGCGGCCTTGCCCGACAGTTGCTGATACAGGATGGAATGCGCCAGCGCATCGACCGGATCGAAGCGCACGCTGAAGTCATGGTCGAGCGGCCCGATGCGGCGCATCCACGCCGCCAGCTTGCGGTCGCGCTTTTCCAGATGCGCCACCGCTGCGGCCACGTCGAAGCCGCGTGGAATCACCTTGCCTGCCATGGAACGCTCCTCATGATGGCGGGCGTCGATACAGAGAAACGCCCAATGCAATCCATCCCGCAACAAGAGCCAGACCGCCGAGCGGCGTGACGACGCCGACCACGCGCGGCGCGCCCAAGGCCAACGCATACAGGCTGCCGCAGAACAACAGGATGCCGAGCGCGAAAAACAACGCGGAGAGCTGCAGTGCGTGCGAGCGCCGCGCCGAAACCGCACACACCGCCAGCGCCAGCGCGTGCCAGAACTGGAAGCGCACCGCGGTTTCCCACACCTCCAGCATCCGCGCCGGCAATTCGATGCGCAACGCGTGCGCGCCCAGCGCGCCCAGCAGCACCGCGCTGGCACCCGCCACGGCCGCCGCCAGTGCCGGCCAACGCAGCCGGTCGCCCGCTTCCATGGGTTCCGGGCGCGGCGTCATGCCCCACCCGCCCGGCGCCGGCTGGTGCGCCACGCTCCGTACCCCAAACCGACCGCGGCGACGAGTATCGGCATCAACAGGATATCGATGAATTTCAGCAACATGGACAACCTTTCGATGTCCGCATCGAGGCTGCGCTGCACCGCGCGCAACTCGCTGCGGATCTCGAGCTTGCGCTGCATGAACGCGTCCGCTGCAGCCTTCTGTTCCGCGGTCCCGGCACGCCCATGCGCGGCCTGCTTGAGCGCCGCCAGCCGCTGCTCGGTGTCGCTCAATTCGGCCTGCAGCTCCAGTTGCTTGGCCTTGAACTTGTCGTCGGCCTGGCGTCGCAGCGCATCGACACGCGTGAACTTGCGTTCGTCCACGGCGCGGCCGCGGATCGCGATCAGGTCCGATGGCCCAGCCAAATCATCCACCGCGTTGACGAAGAAATCGCCGTTGTTGGCGAACGGGCTCATCAAGGTCTGGCCGAGCGAAGGACTGGGTTGCACCCACAGTCGGTCGGACAACAGGTCGGTGTCGCCCACCAGGATCACCTCGGGCTTGCGTGCAGGCGGTTTGGCCGGCACGTCCGCGGGGAACGCACCGGGCAAGGCCCCCTGCAGGCGCACGGCGATCGCGAAATGTTCACCGTCGGGTTTGTAGCCCTTGTACAGCGTTGCCGGATCCAGCGCCTCGCGCACGCGATCGGCGGGCACCACCATGGCTTCGGTGGTGCTCTGGATCAAGGGATCGAGCCGGATCTTCGCATCCGGCGCAAGTCCGAAGTAACCGGACGAAGCCACGTCGATCATGCCGAGCGCCGCGGTAATCGGGTCGCGCCGGTTGAACTCGTCGCCGGTGAGACCGAGCACCGAAGGATGCCGCACGGGCGCCCCCGTCAGTGGCGACTGCACGACCAGCGCGCGCGACCGATCCAGCAGCACGCGCCCGGGATCGAACGCCACGCCCCAGGCGCGGAACAGATCCGGCAGATCGGACGATACGCCGCCATCAACCTCGGAATCCGGATCCACGAACACCAGCAGGCGCCCGCCGTGCTGCACGTAGCGATCCACCGCCCGCACGTCGGCCTGTGCAAACCCGACCGGCTGGATCAGCACCAGCACGTCGACGCCCGGGTCGAGCGCGGCCAGGGACGCATCGTCCAGGCGCTGCACGTCGAACAACTGCTGCAACTGCTGCAAGGCTGTCCATGCAGCGACCGGGTTGCCATCGGCATCGGTGCCGCCCCAGATAGGCAGGCCGCTGTAGATCGCGACGCGCGGCTTGTGCGGCGTGCTCAATTCGTACAGCAGCTTGGCGACGTCGTATTCGAGGAAACGTTCCTTGCTGAACAGGAAAAAGGGAATCGCTGCGGCGTGCCCGTTGCCTGTGTTGCGGCCGGCGAGGCCGAAGAAGAGCGCCTCGCCGGTGCCTTCGCCACGCACCGAGGTCAGGCCCGCCGCGGTGGCCTGGTCTTCCGCTTCGGAAAACGGCAATGGATCGACCATGGTCAGGTGTACCTGGCCATGCGAATCGCGTACGATTTCCTCCAGCATGTTCTTCACGCGCTGGTGATAGGCGCGCAACTGCGGCAGGCTGTGGCTGGCGCGGTCGGAGAAGTACAGCGTCAGGTCCAGCGGCTGGTGCAGGTCGGCGATGATCGCGCGGGTGCCAGACGACAAGGTGTACAGCCGATCCTGGGTCAGGTCGATGCGTGTGCCGCCGAGCCAGCGCGACGCGCCCAGTACCAGCAGGACGTAAATCGCCGCCAGCAGCGGCAGCGCCAGCCACAAATGCCTGCGCCAGGAGCCGCGCGCCATCATCCGCCGCGCCTCGCCGCCAGGATCAGGGTGTTCACGGCCAGCCAGAATGCGATGGTCAACACGAAATACGCGAGATCGCCGAGGTCGAGCACGCCGCGTGCGATCGCCTGGAAGTGCGCGAGCAGGCTGAGGTCGGACAGCGCATCGGCCACGCGTACGGACCCCAGCGCGAGCAGCGGCTGCTGCACCAGCGGATCGCCGGCGAGCAGGAACAGGAAGCACACCGCCAGCGCAAGGATGAAGGCGATCACCTGGCTGCGCGTCAGCACCGACAGGCATTCGCTGATTGCGAGGAAGGCACCTGCCATCAGGAAGCTGCCGAGGTAGCCCGCGAGGATCACGCCATTGTCGGGATGACCGAGGTAATCGACGGTCAACCACATCGGGAAAGTCAAGGCCAACGCGCAACCGATGTACAGCCACGCGGCGAGGAACTTGGCCAGCACCGCCTGCCACGCACGGATCGGCAGCGTCATCAGCAGTTCCAGCGTGCCGCTGCGGCGTTCCTCGGCCCACAGGCGCATCGCCAGCGCCGGCACCAGCACCAGATACAGCCACGGATGGAAACGGAAGAACGGATCGAGATCGGCCTGGCCGCGCTCGAAGAACGCGCCCAGGTAAAACGTGAAGGCACCCGCGGCGAGCAGGAAGATCACGCTGAACAACCATGCCACCGGCGTGATCAGGTAACCGCGCAATTCACGCAGGAACACGCCGCCGAACGGGCTGCCGTGCAACTCCATGGGCGTGCCCGCGGTCATGCCGGGCATGGCTTGGCTTTGACCCGCGGTTCGGCGCCGGCCGTGCGACGAACCTCCGGAAGGCGGCGATCGGCAGTCACGGGCATGGGATCGCGTCCAAGGAAGGCTCCTGTCGCTCAGGCGGCACGCGCGAGGTCGGCTGCGTCCGTGACGCGCCGGAACACTTCTTCCAGCCGCCCGCGTTCGAGCTGCAGCTCGTCCACGCGCACGCGCTGTTCCTCCAGCAACTTCACCACCGCGTGGAAAATCTCCTGCCCTGCACGCGGAAACACGGTGACGCGACCGTCCACCGGATCGACTTCCACCGCCGCGACTTCCGGCAGGCGGCCGAGCAGCTCGCGCGCCAACGCGCTCGCGGGCGCGCGGAAGCTCACCGCGTGGTGATAGCGCGACATGCGCTCCAGCTCGGCCGGCGTACCCTCGACCCGCAGACGGCCGCCTGCAAGGATCGCCACCCGGTTGCAGGCGGCCCGCACCTCGCCGAGCGTGTGGGTCGAGACGATGATCGCGCGGTCGCGCGCCATGCCGCGGATCAGCGCGTGCACTTCACGCTGCTGGTTGGGATCGAGGCCGTCGGTGGGCTCGTCGAGGATCAACGCGCGCGGATCGTGCAGCAAGGCCTGCGCGAGGCACACGCGCCGACGATAACCCTTGGACAGGGTCTCGATCGTCTGCCCCAGCACCGGTTGCAGCTGCAGGCGTTCGATCATGTCGTCGAGCCGGCGCCGCCCCGGGATGCCGGTGAGCCCGCGCACCCGCGCCGCGAACGCGAGGAATTCCGCCACGCTCAACTCACCGTAGCTCGGCGCTCCTTCGGGCAGGTAGCCCAGCGAACGGCGTGCCTGCAGCGGTTCCGCCACCACGTCGTGGCCGCACACGCGCGCGCAGCCCGCGTCGGGCATCAGGAATCCGGCGAGCATGCGCATCGTGGTGGTCTTGCCGGCGCCGTTCGGACCCAGCAGGGCCAGCACCTGCCCGGGCGCCACCTTGAGGGTCAGGTCGGCCACGGCGTCGAACTTGCCGTAGCGCTTGCCAAGGTGTTCGGTCTCGATCATCACCGGCGGAATCGCGCAAAAACGTGCACAGACTGTAGCAGGGCGGACTTGCACCGTTGCGCCGGCAGCAACGAAAAGGCCCGCGCGAGGCGGGCCTTTTCCGTCAAACGCGACCACTCAGCGATGGCGGCGCCGCTTCGCGTGCTCGGCTTTCTTAGGCTCGGCCTTCTTGGCCTCCACCGGCTTCGGCGTTTCGCCCGCCCACAGCGACGGATCCAGCGCTGCCAGCGGCTTCACGCGACCGGAGATCTGTTCCGGTGTCTGCTCGGGCGCGTTGGTGACCGGCAGGAACACGCGGTAGATCTGGTCCGAGTCCTGCACGTTCGGCATCGATACCAGCTGGTCGTACGGACGGTCGGTGGTCTGGTTGAAATCGTAGCCGTGGGTTCCGGCATAAGCCTGCAGCGCCATGCGCATCAGCGGCAGTCCGGCCTCGCCCGTCCAGCTCGCTTCCAGCACCTGGCGGGCCGGCACCATCATCGCGCGCACGTCGCCATTGACGATCAACTCGTTCTTCTTGTCGAGGCTTCCCGGTGCACTGGCTGGACCGCCGGAAGACGATGCCGCAGCAGGCTGTCCGGCGCTGGACGACGCCGCCGGCGCGGCAGCAGGTTGGTCGCCCGTCGGACGCGGCGGCAGCTTGGTCAGGTCATACGGCTTGCCGTCGATGGTGACGGTGGTGCTGTCGATCGGCACGGCCAGGTCGAACAGGTAATTGGTGTCGCCCCAATCGGTGGTGACGACGGTCACCGGGCCGGCCGCCTTGACGCCGAGCTTGCCCAGCGCCGCTTCGATCTGCTTCAGCGCGGCGCCCTTGGCGGAATCGATGTCATCCAGCGTGCGCGCAGCCTTGGTCGAAACCAGCAATACCGGCGTCGCGTCAACGTGGTAGAGGCCCGGTTCGAGCTTGCCGTAATCGACGTTGGGAATGCCCGCCAGCATGTTCTGCAGCGCATCGAGACCGTACTGGATCATCGTGGCCGGTGCGCCATGGATCCACAGGGACGAATAACGGTCGATCAGGTTCCAGCCGTAATCGACGTCGTAACCCCAGGTGACCGTGCTGACGCGCTGGCCCTGGCGTGGCACCACCTGCAGCGTGAAAGTCTTGTCCTTGCCGCGCCAGTCGTTGGTGATGCCCCACGTGACCTGGCTGTTGCCGGCAAGGTCGATGTTGCCCGATTCGTTGACCAGCTTGCCGTTGCCGACGGCGTCGTTGCCGGTCCAGCTGAAGGTGGCACCCTTGCCGTAGGCCGGCCCCGACTGGGTGAACTTCACCTGCGGATCCAGTGCCTGCAACTCGCCACCGGCGTAATCCGGGAAACGCCTGAAGTTGTTCAGCACGTCATAGATGTGCTGCGGGTTGTGGCTGATCTCGATCGAGCGCTCGATGTGCGCGTGGCTGGGCAGGAACAAGCCCACGATCACGGCCAGGATGAACACCATGATCAGGGCGACGACGAATTCGAGCACACGGGTCATGCCAGGAATCTCCGGACGGCTGGTTCGAATGGCCGGCGCTGGTCGCCGCCGGACGATCCGGCTGGCTGCACGCCGCAATGCAACGCAAGAAACGCGGATGGTAGCGCCTTCACGGGGCGGGCGCCATGCCCCGTATGTAACGCCTCCCGGCAGCTACACAATGCCCAGCTCCAGCGCCTTCAGCACCGCGCGGGTACGGTCCCGCACGCCCAGCTTGGAAAGAATGTTGGACACATGGTTCTTGACGGTGCCTTCCGCGACCTTCAGGGAGTTGGCGATTTCCTTGTTGCTGTAGCCCCCCGACATCAGGCGCAGGATTTCGGTCTCGCGCTCGGTCAGGGGATCGGGCTGGCCAAGGCTGGTGAACTGGTTGTGGATGCGCCCCACCCCGGCCAGCAGGCGCTGGGTCACCACCGGCGCGATCAACGAGCCGCCGCCCGCCACCGTCTTGACGGCATCCACCAGTTGTTCCAGCGACACATCCTTCAACAGGTAACCGCGTGCGCCGGCCTTGAGCCCGGCCAGCACCAGCTGGTCGTCATCGAAGGTGGTCAGGATGATGGTCGGCGGCACCTTGCCCTGCGTGGCGAACGCGTTCAACACGTCGAGGCCGCTCTTGCCCGGCATGCGCATGTCGAGCAGCACCACGTCCGGCCGGATTTTCGGAATCGTGTCCAGCGCCGACACGCCATCCGGGCACTCGGCCACCACCTGGATTTCCGGCGACAGTTCCAGCAACGAACGAATGCCCTGCCGGACCAGGGTCTGGTCGTCCACGAGGCACACGGAAATCATCAACCACCCCCACCCTCTGCATGCGGGCCGCAACCATTGCGCGCCCCAGTTCGTGTTGCCCGTTCGGGCCGGCCGATCCGGCGCGCCGCCATCCTACGCGATCCGCTCCATCGGTAGTGACGCCTCCAGCGCAAACCCATGGTTGCGTTCGGTGCGGATGGCCAGCTGCCCACCCACCTCGGCCAACCGCTCGCGCATGCCGCGCAGCCCGTTGCCGGGCCTCACCTCGGCCGCGCCGCAACCATCGTCGTGGGCCTTCAGCACCAGCATACCCGCGGCGTCTTCCTCGAAGGACAGCCACAGGTGGCGCGCGCGCGCGTGCCGTACCGCGTTGGTGATGATCTCCTGGGTGCAGCGCAGCAACACCTGTGCACGCCGCGAATCGCCGACCGCAAAATTCGGCGGCAATTCCAGGTGCACGCTGAGTCCCGGCACGCCCTCGGTCAGGTCGCGCAAGGCATCGGTAAGCTGGATGCCCTCGTCGTCGCGCAACTCGCTGACCACTTCGCGAACGTCCGCCAGCAACTGCTTCGCGGTCGAGCGTGCACGCCCGACGTGGGTGGCCGCGGCTTCGTTCTCGATCAGGTGCCCGGCGACTTCCAGGTTCAGGCTGAGCGCGGTGAGGTGGTGTCCGACCAGATCGTGCAGTTCGCGCGCGATGCGCATGCGTTCTGAGATGCGGCTGGATTCGGCCAGCAGCGCGCGGGTCGCGCGCAGCTCCGAGTTCAACTGGCGCTGTTCCTCGCGTGCATCCGCCTGCTGGCGCGCGACTTCCGAGGCGATGAACGCGATCACCGAGATGCCGAGGTACAGGCTCATCTGCAGCGTCGCGGTGGCAAGATTGAAATTCGAGAACGACGCGAACACCGGGATGCAGGCGATGTTCTGCAGCACCAGCCACACGATCGCGATCGGCAGCGGCAGCAGCCATGGCAGCACCATGCCCACCACCATCAGTAGCAAGGCGCCGAGGCCGCTGGCGCTGAACCACGAAACCGCCATCGCGGAGCAGGTCAACGCAAGCAGGCCGAGCAGCTTGACGCCCCAGTAACGACGCGATCCGAGGTCGCGTGTCTGCAACCAATAGACCAGGCCGAACAGCACGTAGCTGGCCGCCCACAGCAGGATGTCCATGTGGTTCTGCGCGTGCAGCGCACGCGCCGTATGCACGGCGTTGTGCGGCTCGGACAGGCTGTTGAGCATCCAGTCGCGCTGGACCAGCGGCACGCCCACGCAAGCGTACGTGATCAGGCCCGCGTACCGCAGCAGGACAATTGGGCTGAATGATGGACGCCGCACGGGCCGATCATAACCCAGCCATGGACCGCCGGTCGCGGCAATCGCGGCCGGCGACGGCAAGGCGCGCGACCTCGCGCGACGGGCGTGCGATAATGCCCGGCGATGGGTCGCAACCACAGCGTCCGCCATACCACAGCCAACACACGATGACGTCAACGCCACACCTTTCACTGCGCGATGTGCGCGCGAACGATCTTGCCGCCGTCATGGGGCTCAACAACACCGCCGGGCCCTCCATCCTGCCGCTCGACGGCGCGCAACTGGAGCGTTTCTACCGCGAAGCCGATTACTTCCGCGTCGCCGAGGTGGACGGTAACCTGGCCGGGTTCCTGATCGCGCTGCGCGATTCAACGCCGCATGCCAGTTCCAACTTCCAGTGGTTCCGCCAGCATTGCGACCACTTCGTGTACATCGACCGCGTGGTGGTAGGCGACCTGCACCGCGGCCATGGCCTTGGCCGGCTGTTCTACAGCGACGTGCAAAGCTTCGCCGAGGTGCGCTCGCCCAACCTCGCCTGCGAGGTGTTCCTGGAGCCCCGCGACGACGTGTCGCTGCTGTTTCACGGTGTGTTCGGTTTCCACGAGGCCGGCCAGCAGGTGATGCCGGAATCCGGCCGTCGCGTCAGCCTGCTGCTGAAGCCGCTCGACTGCTACCAGTTCGTGCGCGACACCTACCCGGATGGATTGCCGGACGTACCTTGGCTCGCGGCGCGCCACGTTCCGGCAGACGCACCCGCCCAGCTGCGCGCGGCGGGACGGGCGTGAGCGGCACCCACGCGGCTGCCAGCACCGAGATCCTGGAAGCCGCCGATCTGCGCTTCGGTCAGGTCGGGATTGCCAACGTGCGTGTACGCAGCGCCGACCCCACGGCCTTGCGCGAATCGCTGGGGTTGCGCGTGCGCGAAGCGCCATCGCTGTTCGAACGCGCGCCGGTGGTGGTGGACCTGTCCTTCCTGCCGGCGCAACCGGCCGACACCGAAGTGGCGGCACTGTTCGACGCGGTGCGCAGTGCCGGCATGTTGCCGGTCGGGCTCGCCTACGGCGACAACGCGACGGATGCACTGTCGCGCCGGCTCGGCCTGCCGCTGATCGCGAAGTTCCGTGCCGCCTACGAGCACGCCGAGCACACTGACGCATCGAACACGCAGCCCGCCCCCGCCCCGGGAGACAACCCGCCGCCCGCCGACCCGGTCCCGGCCGTGCAGCACCTGCGCTCCGTGCGCACCGGCCAGCAGGTGTACGCGCAAGGCGCCGACCTCGTGGTGGTCGGCACGGTTGCCAACGGCGCGGAAGTATTGGCCGATGGCAACATCCACGTGTACGGCGCGCTGCGCGGCCGCGCTTTCGCGGGCGCGCAGGGCGACAGCAACACGCGCATCTTCTGCAGCGAATTCCGCGCGGAGATCGTGTCGATCGCGGGGCACTATCGCGTATTCGAAGAGCTGCCGAACGAATTCGCGGGACGCGCCGTGCAAATCTGGCTCGAACATGATCGGGAACGCGCCGGCAAATTGCAGATCGCGGCGCTATGACATCCGGCATTCATGCGCCCCACGAATAATCGACGCAGCACCCGCATCCTGCAACATCCATCCATCCAGCCAGCCATCGATCGGAGAACATCCTTGACCGAAACCATCGTCATCACGTCCGGCAAGGGCGGCGTCGGCAAGACCACCACGTCCGCCTCGCTCGCCACCGGACTCGCCCAGCGCGGCCACAAGACCGCGGTCATCGACTTCGACGTCGGCCTGCGCAATCTCGACCTGATCATGGGCTGCGAGCGGCGCGTGGTGTACGACTTCGTCAACGTGATCCAGGCCGAGGCCACGTTGAAGCAGGCGCTGATCCGCGACAAGCGCCACGAAAACCTGTACGTGCTGGCGGCTTCGCAGACCCGCGACAAGGACGCGCTGACCCAGGACGGCGTCGGCCGCGTGCTGGAAGACCTGGCCGCGGACGGTTTCGACTACGTCCTCTGCGATTCGCCCGCCGGCATCGAGAAAGGTGCGCACCTCGCGATGTATTTCGCCGACCGCGCGGTGGTGGTGGTGAATCCCGAAGTCTCGAGCGTGCGCGACTCCGATCGCATCCTCGGCCTGTTGTCGTCCAAGACGCGGCGCGCGGAGAAGGGCGAGGGCCCCGGCCCGCAACACCTGCTGCTGACGCGCTACAACCCGGTCCGCGTGGAAGCGGGCGAGATGATGAGCGTCGCGGACGTCGAGGAAATCCTCGGCATCCCGGTGCTGGGCGTGATTCCTGAATCGGAGAACGTGCTGGCGGCGTCCAACTCCGGTGTGCCCGTGATCCACGACGCCGGTTCGATCGCGGGCCAGGCGTACGCCGATGCGGTCGCGCGTCTGGTTGGCGAGGACGTGCCGATGCGCTTCCTCGACGCGCCGAAAAAAGGCTTCTTCAAGCGCATGTTCGGAACCTGAGGAGGACGCCGATGAGTCTGCTCGATTTCCTGCGCCCACGCCCGAAGAACACCGCAAACATCGCGCGCGAACGCCTGCGCATCATCGTCGCGCAGGAGCGCGCGACCCGCGGCGGCCCGGACTACCTGCCGCTGCTGCGCAACGAATTGCTGGAAGTGATCCGCAAATACGTGCAGGTCGACCCCGACGCGATCCAGGTCAACGTCGAACGCGGCAACGACGGCGAAGTGCTGGAGTTGACGGTGGCGTTGCCGGAAGCCGGCAGGGCCACCGGCACCGGTGGATGAGTGCGGCGCTTGCGCGATGCCGAAGGCATCGCGTGCCGACACGAACGGGCGACCAGGAATGGCCGCACCGGCGCCCAGCACCATGGACGGTTGCTTGCGGGACTACCAATGATGCAAGCAGAACCCGGCGCGAACGTGCTGCGTCTCGCCGACACCGGTTTCGAGGCAGCTACCGCGCTGCTAGCACGGTCTGGCCTCGAACTGGTACGGGTCGCTGATGGCGCCCCCATCCCCGGCAGCTATTGGGGCGAACCCGAAGCCGGCGTGATCGCGTCGCGCGTGTATGCGCGCGCCGACACACCGCTGCACTCGCTGCTGCACGAAGCCTGCCACCTGCTGGTCGCCGCTCCCGCGCGGCGCACGTCGATCCACACCGACGCCAGCGATTCGCTGCAAGAGGAAGACGCGACCTGCTACCTGCAGATCGTGCTGGCCGACGCCCTGCCCGGCTTCGGCCGCGAGCGTGCGCTGGCAGACATGGATGCCTGGGGATATTCATTCCGGCTCGGCTCGGCACGCGCGTGGTTCGAACACGACGCCGAGGACGCACGCGCATTCTTGATCGCGCGCAAGCTGCTGCCCGGTTAACCACACGAGCCACGGTCAATCAAGAACAACAGCGCTTCGACGCGGATCAACGCGGAAGGAGCAGACAGTTTTTTTCTATCCGCGTATGTCCGCGCAAATCCGCGTCGGAAAGCTTTTCTTGACGGCTCTACACGAGACGACGTTATCATTCCGGGCAACCGATGGGAGATGGCATGCCTCCCGGAACCGTCGGTTTGTCCGACTGATGATGCCTACTTGACCGGGACTCCGGCGCGTAGGTGTTGTCGCAAGGCTTGCGGCTGACGCGCACGATTCCCGGCATACACAAGGAATCGAAACACCCATGCTCATCTACGCCCTGCTCGCCACCGGTTGTGGTGCCTTCCTCGGCGCCTGCCTGCGCTACCTTTTCGGCGTCTGGTTCAACCCGATCTTCCCGACCGTACCGCTGGGCACGCTGGCCGCCAACCTGCTGGGCGGACTGCTGATGGGTCTGATCCTCGGTGCGTTTGCGCAGTTCCAGTCACTGTCGCCGGAAACCCGCGTGTTCATCACCACCGGGTTCCTCGGAGGCCTGACCACCTTCTCGACCTTTTCCGGCGAGACGATCACCCTGCTGCTGCGCCAGCAATACGGCTGGACTTTCGCCATCATCGGCCTGCACCTCGTCGGCACGCTGGGGATGACCCTGCTCGGCTTCGCCTTGATGCAAGCCATGCTGAGGCACTTCGCATGAATATCACGACTCCAACCCAGGGCGTGTACCTGCGGTTCTTCATGCACGAAAACCGCCGCCACGGCAGCGTGTTGCTGTACGACTGGTTGCTGGCGGAAGCCAAGAAGCTTGGCTTGTCGGGTGGCACCGCGTTCCGCTCGATCGCCGGCTACGGCCGTCACGGCGTCACCCACGAGGCGCATTTCCTCGAGCTCGCCGGGCAGGAAACCGTGCGCGTGGATTTCGTGGTGACGCGCGACCTGGCCGAGAAGATGCTCGCACGTGTGCGTGCCGAAAACCTGCAGTTGTTCTATGCGATCTTGCCAGCGGAATTCGGCACGTTGGGCGGCAACACCCCATGACTGAAATCCCGCTTCAGGCGCGGAGTACGGCAGCAAAGCGTGCACTGACGTTCGTGATGCTGCTGGGCGTCGTCAGCCTGTTCGCCGACATGACTTACGAGGGTTCGCGCTCGATCTGGGGCCCCTTCCTCGGCACGCTCGGCGCCAGCGGCGCGATCGTGGGACTGGTCGCCGGCGGCGGTGAACTGCTGGGTTACGTGTTGCGCCTGTTCACCGGCGCGCTGGCCGACAAGACCAGGCGCTACTGGACGATCACCATCGTCGGCTACGCAATCAACCTGCTGGCGGTGCCGGCGTTGGCACTGGCCGGCAACTGGCCGGTTGCAGCGGGGCTGGTGATCCTGGAACGCAGTGGCAAGGCGCTGCGCACACCCGCACGCGACGCGATGCTGTCGTACGCAGCCAAGGACATGGGCGGCGCCGGCTGGGCGTTCGGCCTGCACGAAGCGCTGGATTCGATCGGCGCGGTGCTGGGCCCGTTGATCGCTGCGTTGGTGTTGTTCCTGCACGGTGGTTACCGCCATGCCTTCGCGTGGCTGCTGTTGCCGGCACTCGCCGCGCTCGCCACGCTTGCGATCGCGCGCGCGCGGTTCCCGCAGCCGCAGGAACTCGATCCGCATCCCGTCCCGCAGGCATCCGACGCCCGAGCCCTGCGCGACCTCAAGGTATTCCTCGCCGCCACCGCGCTGATCGCCGCCGGTTATTCCGATTTTGCGCTGATCGCCTTCCATTTGGCCCGCGACCACGTGGTCGGCAACGACGTCGTTCCCGTCCTGTACGCACTCGCCAGTCTCGCGGGTGGGCTGACTGCGCTGGCACTGGGCAAACTGTTCGACAGGCGGGGCTTGTCCGTGCTGCTGTGGACGACGCTGGTCCCGGCCCTGTACGCGCCGCTGGTGTTCCTTGGCGGCGCGTGGGCGGCGCTCGCCGGCATGCTGCTGTGGGGCATCGGTTTCGGCGCGCACGATTCGCTGTTCCGCGCCGCGGTGGCGCAACGCATCCCCCGCGACAAGCGCGCCACGGCAATGGGCGTGTTCAACGCGATCTATGGCGTTGCATGGTGCCTCGGCAGCGTCCTGCTGGGTGTGCTGTACGACGTGAATCCGCTGTGGACGGTGATCGCCGCACTGGTGCTCCAGCTTGCCGCCTGCCCCTTGCTGTGGAGCTTGCGCCGCAAAAACACAGGCTGATTCCGTGCCCGCAGCGTCGGCATTGCGCCATTGCGCAGCCTGCAGCGCTCCGCACCGGTCTTCGTCGAATGTCTTCAGCGTCTTCACATACCGACGTGTACACTCTGGAGCCTGCGCAATGGCATCGCATGCACCTTGACTGCGCGATGCATCAGGGATTCCGTTGATGGAGTTCAAGACATGAACGACCTTGCAACCCCGACCGAACCTGCCCACCTGTCGCGTCACGATCAGGCGCTGCGCGAAAAGGCTGCGAGCCTGCTCAGCCACGCCGACGTGCGCATCGACGGCGACCGCCCGTGGGATCTGCGCGTACATGACCAGCGCGTGTTCGCGCGCGCGTTCGCACACGGATCGCTCGGCCTCGGCGAGGCGTACATGGATGGCTGGTGGGACACGCCATCACTGGACCAGTTTTTCTTCCACGTGCTCGGCGCGCACCTCGACGAACACCTGCGCGACTTCGCCGCGCTGCGCGCGCACCTGCGCGCGCGTTTCCTCAACATGCAGCGCGGCCGCAAGGCCTTCAAGATCGGCAAGGCCCATTACGACATCGGCAACGACCTGTTCGCGAAGATGCTGGGCAAGCGGCTGGTGTACTCCTGCGGTTACTGGAAGGACGCCGGCAACCTCGACGACGCCGAAGAAGCCAAGCTCGACCTCGTGTGCCGCAAGCTGCAACTGAAACCCGGCATGCGTGTCCTCGACATCGGCTGCGGCTGGGGCGAGGCGCTGAAATACGCCGCGGAAAAATACGGCGTAGCGGGCGTGGGCGTCACGGTGTCGCAGCAGCAGGCCGGGTTCGCACGCGATCTGTGCAAGGACCTGCCGATCGAAATCCGCCTGCAGGACTACCGCGACGTCACCGAAAAATTCGACGCGGTGTATTCGATCGGCATGTTCGAACACGTCGGCTGGAAGAACTACCGCACCTACTTCGAAGTGTGCCGGCGCACCCTCAAGGACGGCGGGCTGTCGGTTCTGCACTGCATCGGCGTCAATTCCACGCCGTCGCGCCCCGACCCGTGGATCGAGAAATACATCTTCCCGAACTCGATGGTGCCGGCCGCGGCACAGGTGACGCCCGCGCTGGAGAACCTGTTCGTGGTCGAAGACTGGCACAACTTCGGCACCGACTACGACAGGACCCTGATGGCGTGGCTGGCGAACTTCGACGCCGCGTGGCCCGAACTTTCCGCCAACAATCCGCGCTACGACGAGCGCTTCCGGCGCATGTGGCGTTATTACCTGTCCAGCTCGGCCGCCACCTTCCGCACCCGCCGCGACCAGCTGTGGCAGCTCACGCTGTCGCCACATGGGGTGCCGGGTGGCTACCGCGTGCCGCGCTGAACCTTGATCAGCGCGCGCCCCGCGTTGCGAGGAGCGCGTCGCAACGAATCGAATCGCTCGGGCGGTCGCACCGCCGCTGCGCATCACTTGTCGGCTGCCACCATCGTTTGGCGTGCTCTGGCCAACTTGTTCAACTCTTGCACCTGCTGCGCATTGATCGAGCCTTGCCCAAGGATCTGTTCGTACAAAGTCCGTCCCAAGGCATGGCGAAAGCGCCAACTGGCGGTAGCGTACCTGACGGGATACTCGTAGTTGGCGGGCGGGCCCAGCACCATCTGGACCTCATGCGGCGTCAGGCCCGTGGCCTGGGACAGCAGATTGATGGTTTGCCCCTGTTGCATGATCGTGCCGGCGTGGCCCGCTGCCGCGGCACCGGCAAACCCGGCAAGAAAGAGCGCGATTGAGGTTGCGCGAAGTTTCATGGCTGTTGTCTCCGTGACTGCAACGATAGTTCCGGAATGGTCGCCTTGCCGCATCCGTGGCGTGGGGAGGATTCGCCCCTCCATCTACAGGTTCCGAAACCCTATGGCACGATTACGCCACTGAGCCTTCCGGCCCCTCCGAAAAAACGCCCCGCGAAAAGCGGGGCGTATGGGAGGAACAACGGATGGAGCGTTGCCCAACGGTTGAGTTACTTGACGGCGATTTCCGCACGGCTGGCGGCCTGTTGTGTCGCGAGGTACTCGTGCAGCTTGCCGTGATAACGACGTTCCAGACGATCGATGCCGCCAGTCGCGTATTCCGGATAGGCGGTCGAAGCGCCGAACAGCATGCCGATTTCGCGATCGGTGAAGTTCGCGCGGATCCAGCGATGGAAGTTCGCGCAAGCCGGATCGGCGGTCGGCGGCGTGCATTGTGCGACCGGCGCACCGGACACGGTGACGCTGGGCATGATCGTGGTCTGGCTGGCTGCGGAGGCGATACCGACGACACCGGCCAGAGCGATGGCAACGGAGATTGCGCTGAGTTTCATGACGTTCACCTCTGAATCCGGCAGCAGGTCTTCCTTGCCTGGCGTACACGGAGGGTTGAGGTCGCCCTTCCATTGAGCGATGAGGTTTTTGTTCCTCACTCACTTATTCGGCAACCGCACTCAACGATGACAGGGGCACAACTAGGATCAGAAAGTCTGCCGATAGCTCAACCACCAGAACCGGCCCGGCACGTCGTAATCTGGGAAGAACGAATTGGCGAACGCCGAGTACGCGACCGGTGGATCGCGATCGAGCGCATTGCGGATGCCCAGCATGATGCGCCCATGCCACGGCGATTCCCAATCCACTTCGACGTCGGTGTAGGCGACGCTGCCCACGTGGTTGAACGGGACCGCGTTGCCCGCGATCAGCATCGTCCGGTTGCCGCCCGAGCACAGGCCCAGGTAGCCGGGATTGCTGATGCTTGCGTAATAGGCGACGCCGCTGCAATCTTCGTCGATGCTGGAAAAATAGCGCTCGGTGATCGACGCACTCCACGCTCTGCGGTCCCAGGCAAATTGCAACTGCGAACGCCAGCGCCAGATCACGCCGAACAGGCCGGTGGTGGTGGGGCTGTTCATGCCGACCTCGTTGCCATGCGCCGTCGAACCGTCCGCCAACACGGCGCCGGGGGCAGGCTTGCCGATCTCGCCGAAATAATCGACGTAATTGGTGCTCCAGTGCAGCGCGATGCGCCCGAAGCGCGTGTCGCGCTGCCAGGCCAACGCGAAGTCGTAGCCCTCGGTTTCGATCCCGCCGGGAATGTTCTGCATCAGATCCTCGACGTGTTCGATCGTGCCATCGACCGGATTGCGCGTGACCAGCGCGCAATACGCGTCGTTGTCGTGTTCGTAGCAGTCGCTGACGATGCCCTGGAACCCCGGATCGGCGATCGCGTTGCGCAGGCGGATGTCGTACCAGTCGAGGCTGCCGACAAACCCCGTGAACCACGCCGGGTTCCAGACAATACCCACGCCGTGGGAACGCGCCGTTTCCGGTTGCAGCCGCGGATTGCCGACCTGCGTCACCTTGCCCTGTTCGTTGCCCGAATTGACGTCCGCTGGAACGCCCAGCGCGGCACAGCGCGCCAGCACCGCAGGCGTCGGGGCGTTGACGGCATCGCAGGGATCGAGGATGCCGTTGAACTGCCGGGTCTGTTGCGCACCACCGTACAAGTCGTTGACCGATGGCGCACGGAAACCCTGCGCCCAGTTCGCGCGCAACAACACGTCGTCGACCGGCTGCCAGCGCAGCCCGAGTTGCGAATTGGTGGTACCGCCGAAATTCGAATAATGCGACCAGCGCGTGCCCAGCGTGACGCCAAGTTTTTTTGCGAAGCGCCGGTCGGCCAGCAACGGCGCGTCGAATTCGACATAGGCTTCGCTCACCGAATAGCTGCCGATGGTTGAGCCACTGGTATCGCCTCCGTTGCCATTGGCGAAACCTTGCGTTTCCAGCGGATCGAGCAAGGAACTGCCGCTCAAGTGGCGGTACTCGACGCCCGCTGCGAACGCGAGCGCGCCGTCCGGAAGCAGCAACAGATTGCTGGTCGTGACATGCGCACCCACGGAACGCGACTGGTCGCGATAACGATTCACCTCGGTGGCGCCGATGTAGGCCAGCATCGCCGGCGTGACCGATCCGGGCGGTCCGAACAGGTTCAGCGGCACGCAACCCGCGATCGGCTCCGCGGATGTACCGCATTCCGCGCCTCCCGCCGAATCAAGGAACGAGGGCCCCAGCGCCAGCGCGAGCTTGCGGTCGTCGAAATAGGGCGTGACCTGTTCGCGCGTGTCCGAACGCGTGGAAGCGACATCCGCGCCCCAGCTGAAATCGCGCTGCGCCAGCGTGAACAAGCCATCGAGGCCGAGGTGCACGCGCAAGGTATCGTCGGTTTGCCGGTACAGGCGCGGCCCGCTTTCGGTGAAGCGGCGCAGCGCGATCAGGATCGGCTCGCCGAACGGGTTGTACACATTGCCGGGATCAATCGCGATCGCATCCGGATTGCCGGGATTGGTCGCGTCGATGAAGATGTCGGGCGGCGCGAGCTGCTGGCTGGAAATGCGGCGGTTGAACAGGACGTCGGCGTTCAGCGCCAGCGTCGGGCTGAATTCATAGTGGCCCTGTGCGAAGGCGGCACGCCGCTCCTGCGGTGTCTGCAGGTAATTGAGCGGCGCATAGTTGTAATTCTCGGTCAACGGGTCGAACAGGCTGAAATCACCCACGGACGTGCCTGAGCGGCCATCGACCAAACGCTGGAAGCACGGATAGCTGCCGTAGCACCCGAACGAACCCGAGGCCGGGAACAGCCAGGAATACGGCGTGAACCCGCTGCCGGTGAGGCCCGCCGGCAAGCCGGCGATCGGTACCGACGAGATCGCCCGGGCGCCGGCAAAAATCGGCTCATCGCGGCTGTATTCGAGGCCGCCGGAGACGTTCCAGCGATCGGCCTTGTGCCCGAAGCTTGCATCGAACGCGCGGCGCGTGCCATCGCCATGGCTGTTCTGTCCATAGTACGCGCCGACCTCTGCGCCTTCGAAATCGCTGCGTGTGACGATGTTGATCACCCCGGCGATCGCATCGGAGCCGTAGATCGCCGAAGCGCCATCCAGCAGCACCTCGATGCGCTCGACCAGCGCCAGCGGAATCGCGGAGAGGTCCACCGCGCCGCCGATATCGGTGACGAAGCGCCGGCCGTTCAGCAACACCAGCGTGCGGTTGGGACCGAGGCTGCGCAGGTTGATCAGTTGTTCGCCGTTGCCGCCGTTGTTGATGTTGCGGTTGAGCGTCTCGCCGTTCGCGACGATCGCCTGCACGACATCGGAAACGCTGCTGAAGCCGGTGCGTTCGATCGTTACGCGATCGATCACGAGCACCGGATGCTGGGTTTCCAGATCGATGCCGCGGATGTGGGTGCCGATGACCTGGATCGTCTGCAGTTGCACCGGCGTCGTCTTGGTGTCGGCTGGCGGTTCGTCGGCGCGTGCCGGCGCAGCCATCAGGGTGAGCAACGCGAACAAGGCCCGCGAGCACGCGTGGCTTCGAATCGCATCGCAATCCATGGCTCTGCCTCAATGACGGGTTGGGGAAGCTTCGATCGGTTCCAGCGTCAATGCGAGATACAGCAGGCCCGGACTGGCCGTGGGTGGGGCTTCGAGGGAAATGGCCGCGACCGGACGATCCGGCTCTGGGTTTGCCAGCCGCACCACATTGGTGGGCACGGCCGCCGCGTCGCCGCTATCGCTGATGCCCCAGCCACGAATGTCCGTCGAATAGGCACCCAACCATCCGATGCGTGGTTTGTCCTGGCGTTGTATGGCGGCAAGATCCAGCAACGCGTACGTGTCGCGGCCATCGAGGATGTCCAGATCGCGCTCGCCGCCATTGGCGTAGTACAGCCGCACCACACCCGTTTCTCCCGCGACACCGTTGAATTGGAACACCAGTGCGTCGACCGCGGCGATATGCTGCGGCGCAATGCGCAGCGTCGGCGATTGCGCGGGGAACTCGGTGTCGAGCCGATTGTGTGGGCTACCGGACAACTGCACCGCCCGGCCCAGCATGAAATCCACGCCATCGTATCGCTGCAATCCACGCGGCAGCGTCGGCAGGCTTTGCGGCTGCGGTGGCACGCGCGTCGCCCGATTCATCGGCTCACGCGGATCGACGTTGGCAATGGCGTCGAGGTTCAGCGGTTCGTAGCGTGCATCCGGAACGGGGGCAGTGACATCGGCATTGACCAGTGTTGCAGGGGTTGGTGCCGGAGTCGACCCCGGATCGGCGGCGCGCAATTTTCGGCGTTCTTCCGCTGGCAGCGGCGGCGCCGACTTGCCGCGTTCGTTGAAACCCAGGTCGGTGAAATCGCGCAGATGCAGATCCTGCGCGATGGTGGCAACCGGCCGCGTGTCGGAAGCGATACGCCACTTGAACCAGTGCCCGCTCATGGTGCGGCCGATCAGGCGCGAACCATCCGGTGCGAAGGCGAGTTGCCGTATCGCATCATGGTTGGGCAATGCCAGTTTGAAATCCGGTACCAGCCGCTGGTTGCGATCGACCACGAACAGGCTGACGCCATCGAGGTCGGCCAGCGCCAGCAGCTTGCCATCCGGGCTCAACGCGTCGACGTTGACGCGGTTCCCTTCGTCGGGTACCGACAGCTTTCTCCTGGCTCGGCCAGCGTTGTCGAACACTGTGACCCAATCGGTCTCGATGACCCCGCGCCCATGCGGGAGCGGCAGCAACCCGAATTCGGAACCGAAGTCCGGATCGATCACCGTTTTGTCGAGCAGTTTGCCGTCTGAATCCCAGTGCCAAAGCAGGCTCTGCTGGTCGCCGCCCCATGCGGGCGGGCCGCTCAGGCTCCAGACGCTACCGTCGTCGGCGAAACGGGCGTCGATGATCTGCGCCCGCGGCTTGCCGTCGTTCACCAAGTTCTGCACGATTTTCGCCGAGCCCGTGTCGATCACGCGCAGTACGTTGGAATCATCCGCGAGGGTATTGCACTGCTCGAATGCGAGCAGGCGTTTGCCGTCGTCCGACAAGCGCAGCGGGCCGAGCGGGCCGCGCAGGACGACGGGCGCGCCGCGTTGCCGGCCGGTCGCAAGATCGATCAGGCGAACGCGCTCGAAGAACCTGCGATCCTTGTTGCCGCCGGTGGAAACGGCGAGCATGGGCGCGTGCGCGGCCATGCCCAGATGCAATGGCGAATCCGGCAGCGTGATTGCAGGCCAGCAAGATTTGCCGTCGCGCCAGTTCCAGCACGAGATTTCGCGGCCGGCGATGGCAATCAGGCGCTCGCCGCTGCCGTCGAGTCCGGCAAAGGTCGGCGCCTCGGGCAGCACGATGGTCTTGCCCACGCTCCGACCGGTGGCGACATCGAACACTGTGACACGGTTGGCGTCGACCGAAACCAGGTGTCGCCCGTCGAAACGCAGCGTATCGCTGACCATGGGCGCGGCGCGACCGCCAACGAACGGCGACCAGCGCACGCGCCACAACTTCAGCTGGCCGTTGTCGCTGGTCGCCATCAGGTGCGAACGCGCGTCGTGCGCCAGCGCGAAGCGCGCGTAGAGGGCCACCATCGGCGGTGCGGCGGCAACCGCCGCCTGCGGCGGATAGCCGGCTTCCGGCAGTTGCCACAGGATCGCACGCGTCGCATAGTGCTGCGTCAGCACGGTGGATGCGTCCGGCCCGAACTCGACGTTGTTCAGCGCATTCGGGCTCATCGTGTCGTCGAGGCTGACCGGCATCGCGACCGGTTCTCCGCTGCGCGGATCGAACACGCGGAATTCGCTGGGTTCGTTGGAAATCGCCGCAAGTCGGCTGTCGTCGGCACTGAAACTCAGCTTTGCGACCCATCCGCCCATCCGCGACGGCAGCCATTCCACGGCGCCAGAAGCAAGGTCCCACAACGCGATCTGCCCGGACATGGTGCCAATGGCGAGCTGCTTGCTGTCGTGACGCAAGGCCCAGGCCGTGGCACGCCCACGCGACGTGTCGAGTACCAGCGTGTGCAGCAGGCGCATGCGGCGCGCGTCGAAACTCCGGAACTTCAGGTTGGCGTCGCTGACCATGACCATCGTCGCGCCGTCATCGCTGAGCAGCGCCTCGCCGAGCAGCGGTCCGGCGATGGTTTGGTTGTCGACGTCGCCCTTGATCTCGACCTCGTCGCCATCCGGTGCCCACGGCTGCGTGCGCCAGCGCTGCACGCCGCCATGCTTGTCGATCAGCAACGCAAACCGGCCGTCGTCGCTGAAACTGGTAGCGAGGAAATCGGCAAATTACCGCGGCGGATCGACCAGCTTGCCGGTGGCGACGTCAATCATCACGCTGTCGATGCGGTGCGGGGACAGCACCGAGGCGAAGGCTTGGTCGATTCCCGTGTCGCCATAGGCGATCAAGCGCCGGCCATCCCGCGAGAAATGCATTTCGAGGTAACCCTGGTTGAGGCCACCGCCCGACATGCCGAATGAGTTCACCCCGACGTTCAGACTCCAGATCTGCCTGCCGCTGGCAACGTCGATCAGATGCACCTTGCGCGCGCTGGTCGTCACGGCGACGGTCCTGGCATCGGGCGAGATCGCAAGATTCGTGATCTGCTCATTCCCCATCGGGATCACGTCGATGAGCTGCGGTGCATTGGCGAGCACGGTGCCGATGCGCAGGCGTTCCAGCGCCGCATCGGCGTGGTCGTGATGCGCTTCCATCCCGCGCAGGTTCGCCAACACGTTGGCGAGCGCTCCGTAGGCATCGCCCTGGTCTATCTGTTTCTGCGCGGTATCGGTACGCGATTTCCACAACGTTTGCGTCGCCAAGTCGGCATTGGTCCTGGCACGCTGCGTTTGCGCGAGGGTCCCAAGCAAACCAACGACCAGCGCGCCGAATGCAAGAAATGTCACCGTGGCGAGCCTGGGTTCCCGCCGCGCCCAGCGCCACACCCTCTGCGCCGTGTTCAGCGGCCGTGCCTGCACCGGGCGACCTTCGAGGTAACGTTGCAGGTCGTCCGCCAGCGCCCGCGCCGACGGGTAACGTTCGTCCGGATCGCGCGCCAGACACTTCAGCACGATCGCCTGGAGGTCCAGGGGCAGCATCGGCCGCATCCGTCGCGGCGCCCGCACCTGCCCTTCCGTCACCAACTTCAGGGTGCCTTCCGCGCTATCCGACCGAAATGGCGGCGTGCCGGTCAAGAGCTCGTACAGGATCGCCCCCAGCCCCCAGATATCGGTCGCCGTCGTCAGTTTTTGTTCGTGCAGCCGCGTTTGCTCCGGCGCCATGTACGACGGCGTGCCCGAAACCTCGTCGTTGGCTACCATCGCTGCGCTGTCGAGCCGCCGGGCCAAACCGAAATCGGCGACGTGCGGGGTTCCCTGTTCGTCCACCAACACGTTGCCGGGCTTCAGGTCCAGGTGCAGCACGCCCAGGCTGTGCGCATACGCCACCGCCTCGGCAACCACGTGCATCAAGGCCACTGCCGCCTTCGGCGTGTAATGTTCTCCCCGCTTCAGCAACGCCGACAGGCTGCGTCCCTCGACCAGTCGCATGCTGAAGAAGTGCAGACCGTCGTTGCTGCCCGCCTCGTATACCGTGACGATGTTCGGATGCTGCATCCGCGCGGCGTTCTGCGCCTCGCGCTCGAACCGCGCGATGAAATCCTTCGACGCCCACGGCCCCGCCGACAACAACTTGACTGCCACGATCCGGTCGAGCGGCACATGCCGGGCGCGATAGACGGCGCCCATCCCGCCTTCGCCAAGCAACTCCAGCAGTTCATAGTCGCCGAACTGACGTTGTGCGGGATCCGACAGATCCAGTTCCAGGCTTTGCGCTTGCAACAACGCGAGGTGCTGCCTCAGCAGGGGCTCATCGGCGTGGGTCAGACTGCCGAACGCAAGCTCGGCCAAGCCGCGCAGGCGCCGGACCGTCGACCCTTGGGAGCGAGAGACATCATCGGCCATACGCTTGCACGATGCCTTTTCAGTTCACGCCCCGGATGCTCACCCATTC
Source organism: Pseudomonadota bacterium (assembly GCA_018241365.1). GTDB lineage: Bacteria > Pseudomonadota > Gammaproteobacteria > Xanthomonadales > Rhodanobacteraceae > 66-474. Next base: position 22,014 of record JAFEDX010000199.1, on the reverse strand, counting down.
CGGATTTCCGCCAACCGATTACAGCGACATGCCGACGACACTGTCTCTACCAGCGGGCGCGGCAGCATGCCCATGGCGACCGTTCGCGCAGGCACTATAGCGCCGGCCGAGCCGACGGCGCACGGTGTCGCATGTAGCCGTCAAAAAAACGCCCCGCGCTGGGCGGGGCGAGCAACGGATGCCGTTGGAGAGTGTTCCAGCGTCCGGTTTACCTGGCTGCGACATCCGCGCCGCTGGTGGCGGCCTTCTGCGCGGCGACGTATTGCTGCAGTACCGCCTGGTAACGACGCTGCAGGCGATCCGTTCCCCCCGACAGGGATGCCGGATAAGACGTCTGGTAGCCAAACAACATGCCGATTTCACGCGGCGTGAAATTGGCGCGCACCAGCTGGTTGAACGCATCACACTTGTGACCGGTGGTGTCGTTCGGCGGCGCACATTCGGAAACCGGGGCGCCAGCAACCGTGATCGGCTGCATGACCTTGCCCTGACCGGCTGCGGAGGCGACACCAACGATTCCGGCAAGAACGATGGCAGTGGAGATTGCGCTGAGTTTCATGACGTTGACCTCTGAAACCTGCAGCAGGCCTTCCTTGGCGGGCCTGCACGGCGGATGGGGTTCGCCCGTTCCCGTGGGCGATGAGGGAGTGCCCCTCACCTGTTACTTCGACAAATGCGCGCAATGATTACCGCAGGTAGTCCCGGAACCAGGATCGTCGCGCGCACGACCGGATCAATGCATGCGCACGACAGGAGCGTGCGGCTCCAGGGGCTCCACGAGGAACAACAATCCTGGGCCCGCTGCCGGCGGCGCGCCGAGAGCGCTCGATGCAATAGTGCGGGCGGGCTCGGGATCCGCGAAGCGCACGGCCTGAAAAAAACACGCCCCGCGTGGCGGGGCGTGTGACCGGACACCAACTGGAGAGTTGGCAGGCGTACCGGATTACTTGGCGGCGACGTTGGCGCCGTGGGCGGCGTTCTGCGCCGCAAGGTACTGCTGCAACACGACCTGATAGCGATGCTCCAACTTGTCGATGCCGCCCGTCCGGGATTCCGGATACGAGGTCTGGTATCCGAACAGCATCCCGATTTCACGCGGCGTGAAATTGGCGCGCACCAACTGGTCGAATGCATCGCAGGCGTGGCCTGTATTGCCGTTCGGCGGCACGCACTCGGAGATGGGCGCACCCGAGACGACAATCGGATGCATGACCTTGCTCTGACCCGCTGCGGAAGCGACACCCGCGATACCGGCAAGAACGATGGCGAGGGAGATTGTGCTGAGTTTCATGACGTTCACCTCTGAAACCTGCCGCAGGTCTTCCGTGACTGGCGAGCATGGATTGTGGGGATCGTCCGCATCCGTGGGCGGTAAGGGTTGCCCCTCACTTGCCATTTCGGAAACCGGACGCAACGATTACACGCGGTGCAACGCGGGCAAAACGCTTGCCGGCAACTCGAGCACCAGAAACGCCCGGGATGCAAACCAGGGAACGGGAATTGCCGCCGCTGCAGCACTACGCCTGTGGCGGGTCGCGATCACAGGCGTTGCGCACATCGACGCAGAAGGCTCTGCGCGACGGCGCGCGCCTGCTGGAGGCGAGATGCCCGGGTCACCACACCGACGCGCTCGTGGCTCGAACGAACCGTTCCCACGTGGCAGCGGGGCCAGCAGCGGCTGTCGCACACCGCCCTGTCGTGCGCACGCGACGGACAAGACACGCGCCCCAAGGCGAAAACCTTTTTGCGAAGCCGGCGATCGGCCTACTTGACCGTGATCGACTGTCGCGCCGGATCCTGCTGCGCGGCATATTGATGCACGACGGCCAGATAGCGTTTCTGCAGCTGCCCGAAACTGGCGCGCCGATACCACGTGTCGGACGCCAGCGTTCCGAACAGGATATCGATTTCACGCCTGGTGAAGTTGGCGCGCACCAGCCGATTCAAGGCATCACAGGCGTGATTCTTGGCACTGTACGGATGCGGGCACTCGGTGATCGTGGACCCGGAAACAATCACGGTTTGCAACACTGCGTCGGACTGACCTGCAGCCGCAGCGCCGGCGAAGCCGGCCAAAGCCATTGCGATCATGTGCAGTTTCATGGCATTCCCCTTTGCGCCCTGCAGCAAGTCTTCCTTGACGCGCACGCATGGATTGTGGGGGTCGCCCGCGTCCCTGGGCGGCAAGGGTTGCCCCTCACCTGCTATTTCGGAAAACGTGCACAACGATTACAGGAGTCGCGTCAGGATCAGAAACGCTGGCGGTAGCTCAGCCACCAGAACCGGCCTGGAATGTCGTAGTCGGGGAAAAAGGAGTTGGCACCGTTGTAGGACCACGCATGCGGCGGATCGCGATCGAACGCATTGCGCACGCCAAGCGTGAACACGCCTTGCCACGGCGCACGCCAGTTCGTTTCGAGATCCACGTACGTCACGGCGCCGACGCGGTTGCGCGGTGCGGGCGAACCGTACTCCATGTGATCGGGATCAGAGCACAACGAAAGCCACGACGGTCCAAAAAGTTGCGAGGTCCTGAAGGGTGGGCGGCAAGGCTCCACGACCGGCGAGAAATAGCGGCCGGTGATCGAGGCGCCCCATGCCCCGCGTTGCCAGGCCAGCGTGGCCACCGAACGCACACGCCACACCACGCCGTACAGATCATCGTTCTTGCCGACCACGTTGCCGCGCGCCAACGAACCATCCGGCAGTGCCGATCCGCGCGCGGGTTTGCCGATCTCGCCCCAGTAGCTGACGTAGGCGCTTTGCCACACGAGCGAAAAATTCCCGACACGCGTGTTGCGCTTCCACGACAACCCGAAATCCACGCCCTCGGTTTCGATGCCCCCGGGCAGGTTCCGGGTGATGGCATCGACGTGTGCAAGCGTGCCGTCGGGATTGCGCGTGATGTGTGAGCATTCGACCGGATCGCCGGCGATGTAGCAGGCGTCGATCACGCCCTGGTCGCCGAGGTTGCCGATGGCGTTGCGGATCTCGATTCGATACCAGTCGACGCTGACATCCAGCCCCTGAAACCACCGCGGGCTGTACACGAACCCGGCTGTCAGCGAGCGCGAGGTTTCCGGTTTGAGGTTCGGGTTGCTGCCCGTCGTGGTGCTCGGATTGCCGTTGGGCTGCACGTCTGCCGGCACGCCGTCGGCCAGGCAGTGCGCCGCCACCGCAGATGACGGCACGTAACCACTCTCCAGGTCGATGGCACAGTCGTCCATGGCGCCGCCGGGCGAATACACCGCGCCGCCGAAGGCTTCGAAGATGCTCGGTGCACGAAAACCCTGCGCCCAGGTCGATCGGAACAACAGGTCATCCGCCGGCTTCCAGCGCAGGCCCACGCGTGAATTTTCGGTGCTGCCGTATTGCGAGTAGTCCGACCAGCGCGTGGCGATATTGACGTCCAGCTCGCGAGCGAACGGCTTTTGCGCGATCAACGGGATATCGAACTCGGCATAAGCCTCGTCCACGGCGTAAGCGCCTTCGGTAGGACCAAACGTCATGCCGGTGCCATTGGCGCGGTTGGATGCGACCAGCGGATCGGGTTCCTCGTTGCCGCGCTCGAGACGGCGTTCCAGCCCTGCCGCGAATCCGAGCGGACCGGCCGGCAGGTCGGTGAGCGTGCCGGTGACGTGGAAACCCAGTGCGTCCGAACGCCCGCGCTTGCGATTGGTCACGCCGACCGTGACGCCATCGATCATCGCCCGGGTAAGTCGTCCCGGCCCCGTGAACAAGTCCACCGGGACGCAGCCTTCGATCACGTCGCTCGGCGTACCGCAGCGCGCGACGCCGTCCGCATCGAAGAACGAAGGTCCGACGGCAGGTGCGAGTTTCGCATTGTCGGCGTAGGGCGAACCGGACTCGATCTGGCGCGCCAGCACGCGCGTCGCATCCACGCCCCAGTTCCAATCCCGCGCGAAGGCATTGAACACACCATCGAGACCAAGATGGAACCGCGTGGTATCGACGGTCTGCACGAAACGCCGCGGCATGTCGTCGGGCCAGCGCGTGAACACGCTCACCGGCACCCCGAACGGATTGTAGACGTTGCCTGGGGAGACATCGAATCCGCCACCGAACGGACTGCTGTCGAATGTCACGACCGGCGGCGCAAGCTGCTGCGCCGAGCGGCGCTGGTTGAACAACACGTCGGCCGAGAACGCCAGCGTTGGCGAGACTTCCCGGCGAAACTGTCCGAACCCGGCCTTGCGTTCCTGCGGTGTCTGCAGATAGTTGTACGGGATGAAGTTGTAGTTGTTGTCGGTGCGCGGGCTGTAAGGCCGGAAGTCGCCCGGTGACGTTCCTGGCCGGCCGGGAATCAGCACGAATCGCCGTCCGCCGTCGGGAACGTAGAAGACGCCGTACTGGCTGGCCGAGGTTCCGATTACGCCGTACGGAAGTCCGGGCGCAGGCACCGAGGAAATTTCCCGCGTATCCGCCATGACCGGATCGTCCTTGCCGTATTCCAGCCCGAACGATGCGTTCCAATTGTTGCCGCTGCGGCCGAAACTGAAATCCGCGTGGCGGCTGAAACCATCGCCGTGGTCGGTTTCGCCCGCGTACAGGCCTACCTCGGTGCCGTGGAAATCCCTGCGCGTGATGATGTTGATCACGCCCCCGATCGCATCGGAACCGTAGATTGCCGATGCGCCATCCTTGAGCACCTCGATGCGCTCGACCAGCGACAGCGGAATCGCGGAGAGATCCACCGCGCCATCCACCGCCGACACGAAACGCTGGCCATTCACCAGCACCAGCGTGCGGTTGGCTCCCAGGCTGCGCAGGTTCACGCGCAACTCGCCGTTGCCACCATTGTTGATGTTGCGGTTCAGGGTTTGCCCGTTGGCGATGATCAGCGATTGCACGACGTCGGCGACGCCGCTCAGCCCGGTGCGCAGAAGGTCGCCGCGTTTCAGCACGACCAGCGGGTGCTCGGTCTCCAGATCGGCACCGCGAATGTGGCTGCCGGTCACCACAATGGCGGCCAGCGTCTTCAGTTCCCCTGCCGCCACGTGCTGCTTTTGCGATTCAGGCGCGCCATCGTCCTGCGCCAGTGCGCCAGGACATGCAAACATCGCGAAAAATACGAACACCGCATGCGGACACCTGACCATGGACTTCATGGCAAACGTCCGAAGCCGGGATTGTGGACATCGGCACGCTCCAGCGTGGCGGCATAGAGCAACGGCGCCTCCATCGGCCCGTCCGCCACGTCGAAGCGCAGGCCGCGGATCGGGCCAGTTCCGGGTGGCACATCGAGCGTAACCGCATAGACATTCTGCCAGGGCAACGCAGGTTCGCCACTGCGCACGGTGGCGCTGTCGGTGCTGGAAAATGCGATGCGCGCTTTGGCGTCGGCGAATTCGGGTTGGACTCGCGTGACCACGTCGCGGACCGTGTGGATCGTGAGGCGCGTTTCGTGCCCGTGTGCGTCGATCAGCACGATATGCGCGAATGCGCGCGAAGGCACTGGCCCATTCATCGGGATGTGCATGAAAGCCAGCACATGCACGCTGCGTATCGCGACATCCGGCACGGCGATCACGGCGCTGCGGCGCAGCTCCGGCCCTATAGCCGTCGCGGTGCCACCGCCGCTCAGTTGCACGCCGCCATCGATGCGGTAGTCGACGCCGAGGAAACGCTGTGGACCCGGAGCCAGCGTCGGCAGGTCACCGCTGGCAAAGGGCTCTGACCAGACCATGCCGACCATCGGCACGTTGATGGCCGGACGCAGGTCCAGCGGCACGAAACGCGGATCGATGCCGGTGCCCGTTGCCGGCGCGAACACGCGCGGCGCATCGTTGTCGGCTGTCGGTACAGTGGCCGGCGCAGCCTGGGCGGCGGCGCGCAAGCGTGCCCGCAGCGCGGACAGTTCCGCCGCGGACAGTACATCGCCTGGATTCGGATCCAGCACGCGCGCCAAGCGTGTCAACGTCGTCGTGTCCAGCTGCGTGCGCGGCAGGCTCCAGAACAACCAGCGGCCGTTGATCGTGCGTGCGAGCAGGCCCGTTCCATCCGGCGAGAAGGCGAGTTTGGCAATCGCGTCGTCGCCGGCAATTGGCGCAGTCAACGGCGCGGACAGGCGTCGCCCCTCCCGCGCATCGATCAGGTGCACGGCATTGCGCGTGGCGAATGCAGCGCGCGCGTGATCCCCGCTCAGCGCGAAGTCTTGCATGGCCGCCGCGACCGCCACGCCAACCGCGAACTGACGGTGGCCATCGGGGCCGATCCGCAGCAGGGCTTCCTTGCTTGCATGATGGGCAATCACGCTGCCGTCGCCAAGCGCGACCATGGCGGGCGTGTAGGTCTCGCGTTGCCGGCGATCATAGGCGGCCAACTCCCGGCAGGTGCCAAGGTCCCATCGGCGCAGGCTGGACTTCCCGCCCAGCGCAACGTTGAACCAGGCCGTGTTTCCGTCCGGAGCGAACGCGCTGCTGCGGACGCCCATGAGCGCCGGGTTGCAGGCTATCTTGCCGTTGTCGAGCGCCAGGTAGAGCGGGCCCGCTTCATCATGGCTTGACGTATTCCAGGTCATGACCAGGGCATGGCGTCCCTGCGGATCGACTTCGATCTGTTCGAGCGAATCCACGATCGCATCCGCACCCAGCAGCGCGCCATGCGCGAGATCGATGCGATGGATCCGTTCACGCAGGACGTCACCCTTGTACTCGGACGTGGTCAGCACGAGAACGGGCGCGGCACTCGCGAAGACGACGCGTTGCGGCGTCTGCGGCAACAGGATCGGCGCACCGCGCATTTGCCATGAACCCGGGTCGATGACGCGCACGGTGCGACCGGCGATCGTCACCAGCGCGCGGCCATCGGGTGACAACTCGGCAAACCGCACCGGCTCCGGAAAACGCAAGGATGGCGACAGCGGCGTCCCCTTCACCACGTCGACCACGCGTACCGTGCCGCCTTCGACGGCAACCACACGCGCACCGTCGAAAGTCTGGTGCCACGGAAGGAGCGGCGCGGCACGCTCCTCACGCAATGGGGAGGCAGGCGGGCGCCATATCTCGAGCAGGTTCCCGCCGCCCGCCGTGACCAGCCTGCGCGCCGGCGCGGACACGTCGAATACGCTGCCGAACCGCGCTTTGCCGGGCAGGCGCACGGCACCCGGCACGGCTTCGTTGTTGAACGGCGCGCGCGGCGTCAGGGAGGCGTAGGCGAGCATGGACTCGACCCAGTCGCCGCCACCGAAGACGGTGTCGCCGCTGAAGCGGATCCACGCCGCGCCTATGCCGGTTCCGGCGCCCAACAAGCCCAGGGGCGCACTGCGCGATGCACCGGTAGCCACGTCCCAAGTCCAGAGCTGGCCGTTCTCGTCGATCGCGGCGAGCACTTTGTCGTCAGGATCGAATTCCAGCATCTGCACGCGTGCGCCCGGGCTCGTCGTCAGTTCCGTTGCGTGTCCGCTTGCCGCATCGACCAGGCGCACCGCGCCGTCCACGCTCCCGAGCGCGATCCGGCGGCCGTCGTGGCTGAACTGCCAGGCGCGCACCAAGCTGGTCTGCGGCAGCGACAATTGCCAACGCGGTTTCAGGTTGGGCACGTCGTACAACGCCAGGCGCGCAGAGTCACGCGAGCCCAGCCAGGCGCGGCCATCCGGCGCCGGCAACCAGAAATCGGCGGCGAGCGAGGTCGCGACGGTGTGGCGAGGACCGACCGGACGCCAGCCATCCACTGCGTAGAACTGCGCCGAGTCGGGCCACCGCAACGACTTGTCGGACTGGAAACGCACCAGCGCGATCCGCACGCTGTCGTCGTAGACGATGTCGGCTTGCCGTTCGGCCAGTCCCTGTGGCCAGAGCACGCGGCCATCGCGCACATCGAACGCGATCATGTCCGAACGACGGGGCGCGGGCAGTACCGGCTGCTGGACCATCGAGACCATCAGGAAACGGCCGTCGGCGGTGTAGCGCAAGCCGCCGTGCGGCGCGCCGCGATCGCCACCCGTCATCAGGAAGGTGCGATCATCGGTGGACGCCGACCAGGTTTCGCGCAAGGTCGCCATGTCGTACTGGCGCACATGCCGTGCCCCTCCCCAGTTGCCCGCGATGGTGGCGACGGCGAAATGGCGCGCGTCGGGCGCAATGGCGATCGAGGTCGCCTGCTCGTCTTGGGGCAGCGGCAACACGTCCAGCAGTTGCGGCGCGCTGGCGAGGATCGTGCCGATGCGTTCGCGCTCTATCTTCGCCTCGCCGCTGCGACCCGCGGCTTCCATCTCGGCGAGATTGGCAACCAATGGACGCAATCCATGGAAACCATTGCCCTCGGCAAGGGCCTGTTGCGCGGTCTGCGCACGCGATGCCCAAAGGTTGTCGCGCGCCGAGTCAGCGTTGCGGTCGGCGCGGTACCACTGCTGGGTGGAGACCAGCAGGCCGACGACCAGCGCAGCGACTGCGCACGCTGCCGCCATCGCCAGCTTTGGTTCGCGGCGTGCCCAGCGCCACGCCTTCTGCGGCGCATTCAGCGGCCGCGCCTGCACCGGCCGGTTTTCCAGGTAGCGCTGCAGGTCGTCGGCCAGCGCCCGTGCCGACGGATACCGTTCGTCAGGTTCGCGCGCGAGGCAACGCAACACGATCGCTTGCAGATCCAGGGGCAAATCGGGTCGCGAACGGCGTGGCGAACGTACCTGCCCCGCTTGCACCAGCTTCAGGGTTGCCTGCGCACTTTCGGCCCGGAACGGTGGCATACCGGTCAGAAGTTCATACAGGATCGCGCCCAGGCCCCACACGTCGGTCGCCGCGGTCAACCTGGAACTGCGCACCCGCGCCTGCTCCGGCGCCATGTATGACGGCGTGCCCGACACTTCATCGTTGACGGCAGCCAAGGCACTGTCCAACCGCCGTGCCAGCCCGAAGTCGGCCACGTGCGGCGTGCCCTGCTCGTCGATCAGCACGTTGCCAGGCTTCAGGTCCAAATGCAGCACACCCAGGCTGTGCGCGTAGGCAACCGCTTCCGCCACCGTGCGCATCAGTGCCGCCGCGCCCTTCGCGGTGTAGCGTTCGCCGCGCTTCAGCAACGCCGACAGGCTGTGCCCCTCGACCAGCCGCATGCTGAAGAAGTGCAGTCCATCGTGACTGCCCGCCTCGAACACCGTGACGATGTTCGGGTGCTGCATCCGCGCCGCGTTCTGCGCCTCGCGCTCGAACCTCGCGACGAAATCCTTTGATGCCCACGGACCGGCCGACAACAGCTTCACCGCCACGATCCGGTCCAGTGGCAAATGCCGGGCCCGATACACGGCACCCATCCCACCCTCGCCTACCAACTCGAGCAGTTCGTAGTCGCCAAACTGGCGCTGCGCCGGATCGGACAGGTCCAGCTCAAGGCTCTCCGCCTGCAGCAGGGCCAGGTGCTGTCCGGGTACCGGCCTGTCGGCCCGCGTCAGGCTGCCGAACGCGATTTCCGCCAGTCCACGCAAACCCTGTTCCCCGAATAGGCGCAGGTCAGGCGTCAACGATTGCAATGGCATCACTCAGACTCCCCTTCTCACATACCGCGTACTGTGCGTGTGGCCGGTATCCCTGACATGGCGACAGCCTGCCCCGCCGCATCTCCCATCCCGTCCTCTCCTGCAACAACCCCCGGCGATGCACGCGGGCATCGATCAGAACCCCTGCCGGTAGCCCAGCCACCAGAACCGGCCCGGCACGTCGTAATCGGCGAAGAATGAATTGATGGTGCCGGAGCGGGACACGGGCGGATTGCGGTCGAATGCATTGCGCACACCCAGCGCAACCTTGGCATGCCACGGCGCATCCCAACCGAAGGTGAAATCGAAATACGTCACGCTGGCGACGCGATTTTCCGGGAACGGGCTGCCGAGGAACGTGTTGTCGGGATTCGAGCACAGGTTCCGCAGCGAGGGATCACCGACCCGCCTTGCGACCGTGATGACGAGGCCACACGATTGCTCGATCGGCGAAAAGTAGCGTGCAGTGGCCGACGCGCTCCACGGTCCACGCCGCCAGGCGAGGTTCATCACCGAACGCAGGCGCCAAACCACGCCGAACGGCGAATACGCGGTCCCGGCGACGTTGCCCATCGACTGCGACCCGTCGGGCAATTCGGCGCCTGCCTCGGGCCTGCCGATGCTGCCCCAGTAATCGACGTAGGTAGCGTCCCAGCGCAGGTTGAAGCTGCCCACGCGGGTATCGCGCCGCCAATTGAGCCCCAAGTCCCAGCCCTCGGTTTCGAGGCCACCGGGGAAGTTCTGCTGCGGCGCGACGATGCCGATGAGCGTGCCCGCGGAGTTGCGTTGCACGTTGCCACACGCCGCGTCGTCGCCTTGGTAGTAGCAGGCATCGACGACCTCCTGCCGATCCGGGATGCCGATCGCATCGCGTACCTTGATCCGGTACCAGTCGAGGCTGACGCCGAAGCCCGGAACGATCGACGGGCTCCACACGAGGCCGGCCGTCAACGACCGCGAGGTTTCCGGCCGCAACCGCTGGTTGCCGCGCAACACCGCCGTGACCGCGAAGGGATCCCTGACGCCCGCGGGCACGCCCTGTGCGGCGCACCGTGCGGAGGTGGCAGGATCCGGTTCCTCATCGACGGCACACGGATCGTAGTACCCGCCCACGGACGTATAGGTCTCACGGCCGCCAAAGGCCTCATACAGGCTGGGCGCGCGGAAACCTTCGGAGTAATTTCCGCGCACCAGCAAGTCTTCGACCGGCTTCCAGCGCAGGCCGAGTTGCGAGTTGGTGGTGCTGCCGAACAGCGAGTAATCCGACCAGCGCGCCGCGACGTCGAGGCCGAGCTCGCGCGCCCCCGGAAGGTTCTTCAGCAACGGGATGTCGAACTCGACGTACACCTCGCGCACCGAATACGCCCCGTCGGTCGGCGCCACGGACACGCCGTTGCCGTTCTCGCGCCCGCTCACGACCAGCGGATCCGGGTGAACGTAGCCGGAGTCGCGCCGGTATTCGACGCCGGCGGCGAACTGCAGCGCCCCGGCCGGCAGGTCGACGAGCGGTCCCGTCACGTGCGCGACGGCGTCATCGTTGGTCGCACGTTTGCGGTTGATCTCGGACACGATGATGTAGTCCAGCATCGCCGGCGTCATGCCGCCAGGCCCGCCGAACACATTGAGCGGCACGCAGCCCGCGATCATGTCATCGGGCGTGCCGCAGCGCGGCGTGCCGCTGGAGTCGAGAAAGGACGGTCCGACGGCCAGCGCGAGCCTGTCGTTGTCGGCATAGGGCGAGGTGAATTGACGCTCGCCCGCGCGGATGCGCATCACGTCCGCGCCCCACGTCCATTCCCGGCCCCCGACGTTGAAGATGCCCTCGACGCCGACATGCACGCGCGCGGTGTCCACCGTTTCCTCGAAGCGCCGGCCGCCAGCGTTGGCAAGACGGATGAACACCGAGTCGACGTCAACGCCGAACGGGTTGTAAAGGTTGTCCGCCGCGACGCCGAACGCACTTGAATCCGCGTACATATAATCGGAAAAGCTGACGGACGCGGGAGCCAGCTGCTGCGCCGACTTGCGTTGGTTGAACAGCGCGTCGAACGCGAGGGTCAGGTTTGGCGTGGCTTCGAATCGCGCCTGTACGAACACGGAGCGGCGCTCTTGCGGCGTCTGCAGATAGTTGTAGGTCGCGTAGTTGTAATTCCGGTCCGTCGCGTCGGAGAACACCGCGAAATCATCCACGGACGTCCCTGATCGCCCCGGGACCAGCACGAACCCATCCCACGAATCCGAGGGTTCGAAGTACCCGTAGGGCGTCACCAGAGACCCTGATGCGCCCAGGGGCAGCCCGTACACGGGCACCGCCGAAATCGCCCGCTTCCTCGCGTAAATCGGATCGTCCTTGCCGTGCTGCGCGCCGAGCGCGACGTTCCACCTTCCGTACGAATGGCCCCAGGTGAAATCGGCCTCACGGCGCAGCCCGTCACCGTGATCGGTTTCGCCCACGTAGGCCCCGAGTTCCGCTCCCTCGTAATTGCGCCGTGTGATGATGTTGACGACGCCCGCGATCGCATCGGATCCGTAGATCGGCGAAGCTCCGTCGCGGAGCACCTCGACGCGTTCCACCATCGGCAGCGGAATCGTGGAAAGGTCGACCGAACCATCGAGGGTCGAGGCCCAGCGATGGCCGTTGACGAGCACCAGCGTGCGGTTGGAACCGAGGCCGCGCAGGTCGACCGTGAGCGTACCGTCACCGCCGTTGTTGACGTTGCGGTTCAGCGTCTGGCCGTTCGCGACGATCAGCGACTGCACGATGTCGGCGATGCCGGTGAGGCCCGTGCGCTGCAGGTCAGCCTGCGTCAACACGGTCAAAGGATGCGCGGTTTCCACGTCCACCGCGCGAATGTGCGTTCCGGTGACGACGATCGTCTGCAGCGTTTTCGGCTCCCCGGCGGAATCCCGCCCATCCCCGCCGGCGTCCTGCGCGAACGCAAACGGCGCACCGCACAGCAGCGCCATCAGGAACACTGCCTTCCATAGCGTCGCCCTCGACACGATCGCCTCTCCTTCAATGCCCGCCGCGTGCAGCCGCGGCGCTCGCGGTCGCGGTTGCAGCGTGGCTTGCCGGCTCGAGCGTCAGCGCAAATACGACCGGCGCGTCCGCTCCCGCTTTCGGGTTGATGAGCGTCAGCGCTTTCACCAGCCGCTCGGGATGGGGATTGGGAACGCGCAGGGTGAACGCGTACGCGCGCCGGTCGTTTTCGTGCAGCTCGCGGGCGTCCCAGCCAAACGCGGCGAATTGCGCAGGAGTGGCCGCGGCCGGTGACCGCCAGTAAGCCTCGAAGCTGCGACCCAGAGCCAGCGGCACGTCCGCATGGGTGTGGTCGGTGTATTCCAGACGCCATTGCGCGAAACGGTCGGGATCGCCGGCACCGAGCAGCGCCAAGACATGCAGCGCGCCAATGGCACGCGCGTCCGTCGTGGCGGGCGCGAACCGCAACGCCGCGCCGGCCGTCAGCCGCACGCCACCCCGCACGTCGTAGTCGACGCCCTGGAACCGTTGCAGGCCCCGCGGCAGCCAACTGAAATCGCCGCTTGCATGCGCCCCGTCGATGAACGGTTCCGCGAGACCGAAGGTGTAGTACGGCGTGAGGTCGAGCAGCCCTGAAGGCACCGCAGGATCGCGCGGGGGAATCGCGCCGCCCGGCCGCACGCGAACGCCAGCGGCCGCCTCCGGGGCCGGCGGCGCAGGAGGCGCACCCGGATCGGCGGCGTGCAACGCCCTGCGCTCCGCCGCGTCGGGATCGCGCGCATCGGGACCGTGGCGCGCCACGTTGAACGGCAGGTCGCGCAACCCGAGTTCGCGCGCGATCGCCGCCACCGGTCGTTCGTCGGGCGTAAGATCCCACACCATGTAGCGATTGTTTACGCTACGGCCCAGCAGGCGACGACCGTCCGGGCTGAATGCGAGCTGCAATACTTCGTCGGGCTGGGGCAGCGCAACGTTGAGCGTCGTCACGCGCGCCATCCGATCTAGGTCGAACAGCACCACACCATCGAGCTGCGACCGGATCAGCCAGCGTCCGTCCGGGCTCAGCGCGAGCGCCGCCCGGCGCGCGTCATCGCCCATGTGCGGGAGCCCGCGGCTCGCCCCGTCGGGACCGATGATCTGGTTGAGCGGGTCGTCCCCGCCAGCTATCGCGGTACCGTGCCTGCCCGGCAGCGGCAGCAGCGCCACTGGCCAGCCACGCTGCAAAGGCACGACGGCAGGCGTACCGTCGGGCGCATACCGCCGCAGCTCCATGCGCCACGCGGTGCCGTCGTGTCGTCCGTAGATCAGCTCCACGCGACTGGCCGCGTCGGGCGCGGCCAAACGCACAAAGCCGTGGTGCGAATCCTCGTCGCGGCCGCGCGGAAGGAAGTGCGCAAGCGGTCCCGCCACCGGCGCCAGCGTGACGCCATCGCGGAGCGTCAGTTCCCTCGGATTCCAGACCAAAAGGCGCGAACCGTCCGCACTGAACGCCAGCACCTCGTTGGTCGGGCCAGGGAGCGGTTCGGGGCCACCCAGCCTGCGTCCGTTGGCGAGGCTGTGGATCACCGTCAGTTCGCTGACGTTGCGGTCGCTGCGCACGTCACCCGACAACCATGCGAGCGCAATCCGCTGGCTGTCGGGACTGAGGTCGACAAGCGCGGGCGCGCCATCGAGCACAATCGGCGCGAAGCGCGGTTTGCCGGTCGCGCTATCCAGGACATGCACCGACCGGCCACTTGCAACAACCAGCGTTGCCCCATCGGGCGTCAACTCCGCGAACGTGGGTGGTTGCACGAATTCGACCGGGTCGCCAAGCGGTTGCTCGGTCAGAGCGTCCACAAGCCGCACCATGCGCCCTTCCACTTCGACCAGACGGCGACCATCGAAGTGCAAGGTGCCGGCACGCAGCGGTGCGCCCCTGCCCGCCTTCAATACCGGAGCGCGCAGGCGCGTCAGGCGCACGCGTTCGTCGACGGTGCTCGCGATCAGGCCGGTCGCCGGACTCCACGCGGCCGCCTCGACGCCCCAGTCCATCCGGTTATCGACCCCCGCCATGACGCGTCGCGCAAGGCCGAGATCGTTCTCATGTGCTGCCGGCGCGACCTGCCACAACGCGGTGTTGGCCGTTTCATCGGTCACGAACACCTGGCCGCGTGCGCGGTCGAGCTCCACGTGTTCGGCGAGCGGCGCGCCGCCGGTCGTGGTGCTGGCACTGAAAGGCGGCACGAGCAACCGGCCTTCCGGCCATGACCACAGGTACACGCCGCCGTCGCGCGCTGCGAGCGCCAGCCAGCCGCCGTCCTCGCTGAAGGTCAGCCAGCGCACACCGAAGAACGGAAGCGGCGCGAGCGGCCGCACGGTGCGGGTTGCGACTTCCACCACCACCGCATGTCCCGCGGCGTCGCCGAGCGCCAGCCAGCGCGAATCCGGACTCGCGACCCACGCGCTGATCCTGCCGAACTCGCCGAGCGCGATGCGCGTCGGAGCGAGGCTGCGCGAATCCACCAGCGTGACCGCACCATCCGGTCCGTTGAGCGCGAAGAAGCTGCCGTTCGGCGCGATCAACCGCGCGTCCTCGCCATCGGAAAACGGCAGGCTGTGCAGCGGGCTGAGCGCGCGCCACGGCGACGTTTCCCAGAACTGCGCGCGTCCATCCGGCAGCGTCAGCACGGCGTATTTGCCATCCGTGCTGTAGCTCTGCGCCTTGACGTCGGCAAACGGCTCCGGTGGCGCGAGCCACGCGCCCGTCGCGGTATCGAGCCGCCGCATGTGGGCGCCTGCGGGTCGCGGGGACTGACTCTGCCACTCCTGTCCCTGCGCCAGCAACGTGCGCCCGTCCGGCGTAAACCGCAGCCGACTCCACACCTCGTGCGGGCGGCCGGGAACCTTCAGGAGTTCCCTGCCGTCGGTGGTATCGAACAGCAGCAGGCCGGTTTCGGTGCCGCTGGTGGCCATGCGTTTCCCCGAGGCATCGAACGCAATGGCGACGGCGGGTTTCTGCGCCGGAATCGCATCGATCAGCACCGGGTTGCCGTTGCGCACGAGCCCGAGCCGCAGGCGGGCACCGCGCGCGCGTTCGGTGTCGCGCGCGGCCTCCATTTCCCTGAGGTTCGCGAGCAGCAGCGGCGCAGCCTGCCAATCCTGCCCTTCCTCCATGAACCGCAGCGCGGCATCGTTGCGCGAATCCCACAGCCGCTCGCTGGCGGTCGCCGCGTTGGCGCGCGCTGTGTCGGCATTGCGGTCGGCGCGGTACCACTGCTGGGACGTGGCCACGAGGCCGATCACGAGTACGCCGACCGCCGCGACCGCCGTCGCAGCGAGTCTGGGTTCGCGCCGCGCCCAGCGCCACGCGCGTTGCGCGACATTCAACGGCCTCGCTTGCACCGGCCGGCCTTCCACGAACCGCTCGAGATCGTCGGCCAACGCACGCGCCGATGGATACCGTTCACCGGGATCGCGCGCCAAGGACTTCAGAACGATCGCCTGCAGGTCCAGCGGCACGTGCGGCTGCAGCCGGCGGGGCGATCGCACCTGGCCTTCCAACACCAGCTTGAGGGTCGCCTGCGCACTCTCGGCCTTGAATGGCGGCGTACCCGTCAGCAATTCATACAGGATCGCGCCAAGACCCCACACGTCGGTCGCCGCGGTCAACCGCGAACTCTTCACCTGCGCCTGCTCGGGCGCCATGTAGGCCGGCGTGCCCGACACTTCGTCGTTGACAGTGGACAGGGCGCTGTCCAGCCGTCGAGCCAGCCCGAAATCCGCCACGTGCGGCACGCCCTGGCCATCGATCAGCACGTTGCCCGGCTTCAGGTCCAGATGCAGCACACCCAAGCTGTGTGCGTATGCCACCGCTTCCGCCATCGTGCATGCCAATGACGCGGCCTGCTTGAAGGTGTAGCGCTCGCCGCGCTTCAGCAGCTCCGACAGGCTGTGCCCCTCGACCAGCCGCATGCTGAAGAAGTGCAGGCCTTCGTGGCTGCCCACTTCGTACACCGTCACGATGTTCGGATGCTGCATCCGTGCCGCGTTCTGTGCCTCGCGCTCGAAACGCGCAATGAAATCCTTCGACGCCCAAGGACCGGCCGACAACAGCTTCACCGCGACTTCGCGATCCAGCGGCGCATGCCGGGCGCGGTACACCGCACCCATGCCTCCCTCGCCCAGGAGTTCCAGCAGTTCGTAGTCGCCGAACTGGCACTGCGCCGGATCGGAGAGATCCAACTGCAGGCTCTCCGCACGCAACAGGGCCAAGTGCTGGCCAACCGCGGGTTCGTCAGTCCGCGTCAGGCTGCCAAACGCAAGTTCGGCCAAACCGCACAAACCATGCCGCGTTTCCAGGGATTGGAAATCGCGTGCAACCGGGATCGATGGCTGGGACGACATCACTCACGTTCCCTTGGCCAATAGCGCATACAGCGTCTGCTGCTCGCTAGCCATCTCGTCCAGCGAGGACACCGCGTCGGCCAGCTCCTCGTGCACCAGCTCGCGGAACCGCTGCCGCAGCCGCTTCAAGGCCAGCACCAGCGCCAGCGGGCGGATCCCCAGCTTGCGTCCCAGCTCTTCGTACTGCCCCGGCAGCGGATCGCGCGCAAGGTAGGGCTCCAGCGCTTCGTACATGTCCAGGTGTCCCGTCTGGCGCGCCTCCGCCTGCAAGGCCTTGAAACCCCGCGCCAGCACTTCCAACGCATAGCCGCGCTGGAACGCCTGCTCCGGCGTTGCCCCGGTCTGGTGATCATGGCGGTTGCGCTGTTCCAGCTCCTCCAGCGGCGGCGATACGGCCGGCACTTCGCCGCCCGCCAGCTCCCGCCAGTCCCCCGCCAGGAACACATTCAACCGCAACAGCAACCAGTCCCGGAAACGTCCGCGCGGCGCATCCTCCATGTCGCCAGCCTCGGCCGCCACCCGCTGGAAAAAAGCCCGCGTGATGTCCTGCGCGATTTCCGGCGCATGCCCGCACCGCCGCACGTACGCGTACACCGGGTACCAATACCGCAGCGCGAGCTCCGTCAACGCGCGCCGCGCCTCGCCCGCCTGCGGTGCATGCAAACCCCGCACCAGCGACCATCGGGTGCGGCTGAAATTTTCCAGACGCTTATCCTCGGCAGATTCCATCGACAATCCCCTTCAAGACTTCTTGGCTTTCGCGAACGCGGTGACGATTGCTCGCCCGCGACACTCAATGCGAGGCCGACTCCAGCGCCTCGCGCAACGCACGCAATTCCGAATCCATGTCATCGTGGCCCGCGGTGGTTTCGGCCAGTTCCTCGCGCACCAGGTCGCGCAGGCGATGCCGCAAGCGATGCACTGCGACGGCCAACGTGTTGCGGCGCAGGTGCAGATCCTCCGCGGCCCGGGCGTAATCGTCCTCATCCGGCGCCTCCACCAGGAATTCGCTCAGGCGATCGAACATCGCCAGCTTGCCGGCTTCCTCGGCCTCGCGGCGCAGGCGCGCCAGCGCTGCGCCCAGCACGGCTTTCGCCCACGCGCGTTCGAAGATCCGGTCGGGGGAATCGTCGCCCACGGGCCCGTCGGACGCGTCCTCGTCCAGCGATTCGAAGCGGTAGCCGCCGCCGCGCTTCAGCGCCCCGGCCTCGGCATCGGCGTCGATCAGGAAACGCTTGAGCGCGGTCAGCAAGAACGAGCGGAAACGCCCGCGTTCGGGATCGGCGTCGGCATGCCATGCGCGCTCGAGGAAGCGTGCAAAAAAGGCCTGGGTCAGGTCTTCCGCCGCGTCGCGGGCGTACACATGGCTGCGGACGTAGGCCAGCACCGGCGGACGGTAGATACGGCACAGGGTTTCCAGCGCCACGCGCGCATCGGCGGGATCGCCACGCGCCTGCAGCACCACGCTCCACCGGGTCGTATCGAATCGGCCCATATCCGCCGCGCCCTCACGCAGCATACGGACGCGGCTCCCATGCCACGTCCGTGCTGCTGCGATTATGCGCCATCCCATGATCTTGGCAACCCGGCCGATCAGCCGACCCGGAACAGCGCCGCGCCGCCTTCATCGGACGCGTAGGAGCTGCCCCGCGCGCGGCGCAGTTGCCGCTCCATCAGGATTTCTTCCTGGCGGCGTGCGCTCCACTCGGCGCGATCCATCGGAACCTGCTCCGAGGCCGTGCCCTGGCGCGCCGCCTCACTGGCGCGGTAGCGGCAAAAATCAGCGTACTCATCGAGTTCGCCGCGCAGGCTTTCCATCGCGAGATCCACCAGCAAGGCGTCATCCAGGCCGCCAATCCCGGGCACGTCATCCGGAACGAGACCGGGTGCATCGTCGATGTAGGCGACCACCGCCTGCATGCGTTCGCGCAGCTGCGGTTCACACGTCCAGTGCGCATCGCCCAGCAAGGCGCGCATTTCACACACACGGCGCATCCGCGTCTGGATGAAACGCGACTCGTTGCCCGCACCCACCGCCCGCGACAGGCGCCGCGCCGCGCCGGCGAGCTGAGGGCCGTCGAGGGTCGGCATCCCGGGGGCCACCTGCGCCACGCAGGCATTGAAGCGCGCCAGGTCGGCTGCAGCAAAACGCAGGTTGGCGCTGGCGCCCGGCGTGAAAATGCCGGACAGTTCGGAATCGAGATCGAGGCGGGTTACGGTGCGGTTGAAATCGTCGTTCACGGTAGGCATGGCGTTCTCTCCAGGAAGGGCGGGTGCGGCAGGAATGCCGCACCCACGCTTGCATTCGGGAACGCGCGGCCACGATTACAGGCGTGTCAGCACATGACACAATGTCAAGGCTCCGATCCGGGCCTGGTCCTGCATGAGAGTCCTGCAACGCCTGTTCCTGTTCACCGCACTGGCCCTGCTGGCATGCGCGCCCGCGCTGGCCGATCCCGCGCTGTGGGTTGCAAAAAGCCCGACCGCGACCCTTTACCTGTTCGGCACCGTGCACGTGATGCCGGCAGGCGCGCAGTGGCGCTACCCCGCGCTGGACAAGGCCTTGGCTGCGAGCAGCAAGCTATACGTCGAAGAGGACGACGACGATCCCGTCACGATGCAGGTCCTGGTGCTGCAGTACGGCATGGATCTCAAGCACCCATTGTCTTCCATGTTGGGCGACACGGATCGCGCACGCCTCGATGCGGCCGCCAAGGCAGCCGGCATCGCCGGCGGCAGCACCACGCTCGACGCGATGAAACCGTGGCTGGCCGCGCTCACCATCGCGGTCGCGCCCATCGTCAAGGCCGGCTACGACCCGAAATCCGGCGCCGACAAGCAGCTTGAACACGAATTCACGGCTGCAAAAAAACCCATCGGCGCCTTCGAAACCGCCGAGGAGCAGATCAAGTTCTTCGCCGATCTGTCGCCGACCCTGCAAATGGATCTGTTGCACAACACGCTCGACGACTACGCCAAGGGTCCCGCTGAAATCGCCAAGTTGTTCCAGGCCTGGCAAGCCGGCGATGTCGCGGCGATCGAAGGCAACGTCAACCGCGGCATGCGCGAACACTACCCGGAGCTTTACGAGGTGCTGCTGGTCGATCGCAACCGCAACTGGGCGAAACAGATCGCGGGCCTGTTGAAAGATCGCGGCACGGTCTTCGTGGCGGTCGGCGCCGGCCATCTGGCCGGGCCCGACAGCGTGCAAGCGCAGCTGCGCAAGCTCGGCATCGCGACCGAACGCGTGCATTGACGCGCGTATCCCGCGACAATTGACCGGATGACAAATTGAGTCCCGGCCATGCCGGGATCACGGACGGACATGACTGCCCTGCAATCCAACTTCGAACAAATCCCGCTGCGCGAATACGCCGAGCGCGCCTACCTCGACTACTCGATGTACGTGGTGCTGGACCGCGCCCTGCCCTTCATCGGCGATGGCTTGAAACCTGTCCAGCGCCGCATCGTCTACGCAATGAGCGAGCTCGGCCTTGCCGCGACGGCCAAGCCGAAGAAATCCGCGCGCACTGTCGGCGACGTGATCGGCAAGTTCCATCCGCACGGTGACAGTTCGGTGTACGAGGCGATGGTGCTGATGGCACAGCCGTTCTCGTACCGCTACGCGTTGATCGACGGTCAGGGCAACTTCGGCTCACCCGACGATCCCAAATCCTTCGCGGCCATGCGCTACACGGAATCGCGCCTGACGCCGATCGCGGAGCTGCTGCTGGGCGAGCTCGGCATGGGGACGGTCGACTGGGCGCCGAACTTCGACGGCACGCTGAAGGAACCTTCGTGGCTTCCGGCGCGCGTGCCGCACCTGCTGCTGAATGGTTCCACCGGCATCGCGGTCGGCATGGCCACCGACATCCCGCCGCACAACCTGCGCGAAGTCGCGAGCGCGTGCATCCATCTGTTGGACGAACCCTCCGCGAGCGTCGCCGAGTTGTGCGAGCACATTCACGGGCCGGATTTCCCCACCGACGCCGAAATCATCACGCCACGCAGCGAGCTCGCCGCGATGTACGCGACCGGCACGGGCTCGGTGCGCTGCCGCGCGGTGTACGTCGAGGAAAAGGGCAACGTGGTGTTGACCGCGCTGCCACACCAGGTTTCGCCCGCCAAGGTGATCGAGCAGATCGCGGCGCAGATGCGCGCCAAGAAACTGCCGATGCTGGAAGACCTGCGCGACGAATCCGACCACGAGAACCCGGTGCGGCTGGTGCTGATCCCGCGCAGCAATCGCGTCGACACCGACGCGATGATGCAGCACCTGTTCGCGACGACTGATCTGGAAAAGAGCTTCCGGGTCAACCTCAACATGATCGGGCTGGATGGCCGCCCGCAGGTCAAGACGCTGAAACAGATCCTCGAGGAATGGCTGCGTTTCCGCGCCGACACCGTGACGCGCCGCCTGCAGCATCGCCTCGAAAAAGTCGAGCGCCGCCTGCACCTGCTGGAAGGCCTGCGCATCGCGTTCCTGAATCTCGACGAAGTCATCCGCATCGTCCGCCACGAGGACGAACCGAAACCCGCGTTGATCAAGCGCTTCAAACTCAGCGAGGAACAGGCCGACTACATCCTCGAAACCAAGTTGCGCCAACTCGCGCGGCTGGAAGAAATGAAGCTCAACGCCGAACGCGACGAACTCGAGGAAGAGCGCGCGAAGATCGAGGTGACGCTGGGTTCCAAGGCACGCCTCAAGACCTTGATCAAGCAGGAATTGAAAACCGACGCCGAGAAATACGGCGACGCCCGACGCTCGCCGCTGATCGAACGCGCGACGGCTCAAGCGCTTGACGAAAGCGAACTGGTGACGTCGGAACCGGTGACCATCGTGCTCAGCACCAACGGCTGGGCGCGTGCGGCCAAGGGCCACGATGTGGACGCGGCCGAACTGTCCTACCGCGAAGGCGATGCCTGGCTCGCCAGCACGCGCGGCAAGAGTTCGCAGCAGGCGGTGTTCCTCGACTCGACCGGACGCAGTTACTCCACGCCCGCGCACACCCTGCCCTCGGCGCGGGGCAATGGCGAACCGCTGACCGGCCGCTTCACGCCGCCGGCCGGCGCACGTTTTGACGCAGTCGTGATCGGCGACAACACGACGAAACTCATCCTCGCCACCGACGCCGGCTACGGATTCCTCACCACGTTCGAA